>NZ_JBDNXE010000125.1:0-11124 GCF_047721585.1 Gluconacetobacter sp. | reverse complement strand
AATTTATAGAATATGTTAAAAGAATTTTCAGATGAATTGGAGTGTGTCGCTGGTTTGTCCGTGTATTCCATATGGAAAAACATAAACAAAAACGATAATGGGGATTTGATTACGGAAGAGGGCATAACGAACCTTATTGATTTTTTTGAATTTGCAATATCAAAGAACGTGATAGTCGAATATGATGAAAAAAAAGAATTGCCAATTTTCTCGGAAGATTCTCCAAGAGTGGTCGCTGAAAGAATATTTTGTGATATATGGAAAAAGAATCCTGGTATTCCACAGGTGAACCCAACAGATAGTGATGATTTTATTGCTTACCTTGTCTATAAAACGGGTTGGGCAACTTTGGTTCATGGAACAGATATTGTTCCTCCTCAGATATAAAATACGTTCAGAGCTTGAATCAGAAAGCGGTTTGATTGATTTTCGGCAGAACTCTGCGGATATGAGCGATCATCAGCCATGCGTGGGCCGAGGAAATGATTGCCTCGACATCTCTCGTGAGGCGGCAACAGCGTCCGAGCCATGCGAAGCTGTGCTCCACGATCCAGCGTTTTGGCAGGACGACAAAGCCTTCTGCCCGATCGCTGCGCTTGATGATCTCGATCGTCCATCTGGAGGGATCGAAGAACCGTTGATTGATGTGTCCGGCTTATGATTTCAGGTTTTTGTCGTTCTGATTGACGGTTTACGGGGTGACTTTCGATCTGTGTTTTGCGCAGATCGGGCGCTGTCGCCATTGGGAATGGCTACGCGCTCGCGTTCAACCTCTCGAGGAAGCGGAAGCGGCGCATGGTGTTGACGATATTGGCCAGCCCGATCTTCATGGTGGCCCGGGTGATACCCACGGTCCGGACGAACAAACCCATCTGCGATAGTCGGGGAAAACGCTTCGAGCTGATCGCCCAGCCCGCTTAACCGGGCAAGGCGCTCGTCAACATCAAAGAAACCGGCCTGCTTCATGAGCTGTTCCCCCAATCATCACAGAAAGGATGGAATCACAGCCAACAGTTCAGAACCAGGGGTTTTTCGAACCCTCCCGCTGAGCTGTCAGTTAATTTATTGCACGCTTGGCAATTCCATTTCTCCCCGGAAAGTCTGGCGCCAGATTGCGCGGAACCTCCATTTTGAGCCACAGGCGTAATAGTTTGCGACGATGCTCCACATTTTTATCATCGATAAACCCCGTCCGGGAATGAAGGACAGCGTAGTTGTTTGCAAACTGCATGTCCCCCGGTTCCAAAATCATCTCAAGCCGCAGGTCAGGCTCATCCAGAATTGCATCGAAAATATCGCAGGCTCGGCGTTCGACGCGTGAGAGGGGGAGGCCACGCAGGTCATGCCCCAGTTCAATATACTGGCGCATGTAACGGCAGCTCAGCTTGCCGTCATGAAAAGAAAAAATGGGGGACAGGCTGGGTTGCGCCTCGCCCAGATGAGCAAAATAAAGCGGGCGATAAAACAGGGCCAGGAACTCCGGATAGTCTTCCATGATCCGGTTATAGATCGTGGCAACGCTGATCAGACTGCTGGCCCCGCCTTCGTGTGCCTTGCGCAGGCTCAGGAGGGCGACCACATCAGACAGGTCGGAATGATAGGGCAGATGGGCATTAGTCTGGTAAACCCGGGTTTTGGGGTCGTTCAGGTCTCCTGTATTGATGACTTCCGCCAGTAATTCGCCCTTTTCGTTCTGGCTGACCGGTGTACCCATATGCAGGCCCAATCCGTAATACAGGAGCGCCATATCCTGTTCCGTATAACGTGTTATCGGCAGGCCACGTAGAACCAGAAAGCCTTTTCCATTCTGGAGTTCGGCAATAAAATCCTCAATTTCGGACTGCACCGTCTTCAGGGAAAAATTTTCCGTTGTCAGGTCCAGAATGCCCAGACCCGCGGACTTGGCCGATGCAAGGGCTGTGTCCAGCGCTTCAAGCATGGCGGGAGAGAGGGGCCGCAACCATTGATTGCCAGCCTGCAAGGCAGCCCCTTTCCATGCTTCCGGTCCGGTAATCCTGTCTTTGAGAACGAAAGTCATCATTAGCCCCTATTCAAACAGCCTGCTCTATGGCGAAAAATGTGACATAATTCGAAAACATATTTCCAATCGCCATTTTTATGATTCCATAATAAGGATATCTTATAATGAGCATCGATCTGAACCTCCTGCATGTGTTCGACATGCTCATGATCGAACGGCATGTAGGGCGAGCAGCGCGGCGCCTTAATCGCTCGCAGCCGGCTGTCAGCCAGGCTCTGGCCAGGTTGCGCGACTGTTTCGGGGACCCGCTGTTCGTGCGTGGCGCGGGAGTGCTTGTTCCAACCCCGCGAGCGCAACAGATCTGGGCCGATTGTCATGCGCCATTGCGATATTTGCAGGAGGTGTTCGCGCCTCCGCCCTTCGAACCGTCCCGCGCACGTCTGCGCATGACTTTCGGGGCGGCCGAGGACGTGGAACAACTCCTGCTGCCCGGTATTGTCGATGTTATAAGCTCTCAGGTCGCAGAGGCGCACTTCGAAATTCAGCCCACGGACTGGCAATCGGTGAACGACGATCTGTTGCGCGGAAAATTCGATATGGCCTTCACGATCTCTGGTGACAGCCCGCCAGAGATCCAGCGTGAAATCCTGATGAAAACAGGCTTTTCCTGTATGTATGACCCATCCATGATGACACCGCCATCAGTCATCTTGCCTTGGTATCTGGATATCGAGCATGTGATTGTTGCATTTTCAGATAATCGACCGTCTTTCATTAGCGAGTATTTCAAAATGATCAATCGTGTGCGGCGCTGCCTTGTGTCAACCCGGTCTATTCTATCCACTGCCGATTATGTACGGGGGACAAGGGCCGTCGCGACATTGCCCTCACCTATTGCCAGTCTTCTTGCACGCCGTCATGGGCTTGCAACATTCCCGCTGCCATTTGATGCGATCAGTATAGATTATTCCATGCTATGGTCCCGTAAACGCGGCCATGACCCTGTGATGTTCTGGCTTGCGGCACAAATTCGTGGCTGGGCAAAGGCCCAAACCGGGTCTGATATTTCAGCCGTTTAAAAGCAGGTTGTTTTTATAGGGTGTTATTGGCCTGGCATGATAAGCCGCCGCTTATGAGAACGACTGCGCTCGGTGCTTCAGAGCCAGCCAGGCAATCGGTAAGATCGGGGCGGTAGAGGGCCCGTCCATGAGCGGTGTCCCGTGCCTGTGCCCGTGCCGTCGGGGTTTGACCGTTATTGCTGATATGCGGTTTTCGTTCCGGAACGATCCTGCTATGCAATTATTGCCTTTTGATCAATCTTTGGGGCTGTTTCCATTGTCTTTAAGCAACATAATCCGGTCTGAAAACGGCGACGAGTTCATCGGGCGGAAGACCAGTAAGTGTCTGTTCGCCGGTGCTGCCCTCGTGTTCAGTATGGCGGGCCATGCGTGGGCGGCCTCCGCAGGCGACCGCCAGGCGGTGGAGGCGTCGCTGGCGCTGGCGGAAAAGGCGATTGCGTTGCGCTCGGTCGTCGGGCCGGGGAACCAGACGCCGCAGGTGGCGCAATTGTTTCGGGATGCGCTGGTCGCGGGTGGGTTTTCCGCTTCCGATATTGCGATCACGCCTTACAGGGACACCGCTTATCTGATCGCGCGGTGGCCGGGGCGTGATCCGTCGCTCAAGCCGCTGGTGATTTCGGGGCATATGGATGTCGTCGAGGCCAAGGCCGAGGATTGGACGCATGATCCCTTCACGGCGAAAATCGAGAAGGGCTTTCTGCTGGGGCGCGGCGCCACGGACATGAAGCTGGATGATGCGATCGCGATCGAGACGCTGGTCGGGTTGAAGCGCGCGGGATACCGGCCCCGGCGCGACATCATCATCGCGTTTTCCGGCGACGAGGAAACCGCGATGGCGACGGGGGCCATCATCGCGGAGAAGCTGGCCGGCGCCGAACTGGTACTGAATGTGGATGGGGCGAACGGCGTCATCGACGAGAAAACGGGCGCGCCCGATTATTTCGCCTGGGAAGGCGGGGAGAAGACCTATGCCGATTATCGGCTGGTCGTGACCAATCCGGGTGGCCATTCTTCCGAACCGCGCCCTTTGAATGCGATTGCCGAGATGGCGGAAGATATTTTGCGCATTCAGCATTATCGCTTCCGGCCGGAAATCAATGATTTGAGCCGGGGGTATTTTCTGGGCGCGGCGCAATGGGAGGCGGCGCCGATCGCAGCGGCGATGCGGGCCTTCGCGGCCGAGCCGACGGACGAGGCCGCGATCGAAACCCTGTCGGCCGATCCGTCTTTCGTCGGGCGGATCGGCACCACCTGCGTGGTGACCGAAATCAATGGCGGCCACGCCCTCAACGCGCTGCCGCAGCGGGTGACGGCCAATGTGAATTGCCGGATCTTTCCCGGACATTCGCGCGCGGAGATTCTGGGCGAACTGAAGCAGGCGGCGGCCGATCCCGCCATGACGATCACGGATGTGACGGAAGGGTCGGTCGAGACGCCGGCCTCGCCCATGCGGGCCGATGTCGTCGGTGCCATCGAGCATGCCGTGCATGGTGTCTATCCGCGCGTGGCCGTTTTTCCGTCGTTGGGCTCGGGGGCCAGCGACAGCATGTGGTTCCGGTCGCATGGGGTGCCGAGTTACGCCGTGAGCCCGCTGTTCATCCGCAATTCGGATTCGTTTATGCATGGGCTGAACGAACGGACGCCGGTGGCGAGCGTGGGGCCGGCACTCGATATCCTGACTGCGATGGTCACGGAGCTTTCGCATTAGAGCGTCATCCGACCGGATGGACTCGTCTGGCCGGATAAAGATGCGTTAAAAATCAATAATCCAGAGCCATATCCGTGAACCGGTGTGAACGGATATGGCTCCAGGTGCGGCCAGACGGGTGGGGGCGTGGCAGGATGAAAAGGCTTTTTCTGACTGCCGCCTGTCTTGTGCTGACGGCCGCGGCCCCGCCGCCGATGCAGGGGGAGCGTCTGGAGGCAGGTGCGACGTATTTTGTGCTGAAGATGGACGGTCAGGAAAACGGCCGTCTCTGGCGGGTTCTTCGGAAGACGGAACTGAACGGTCGGCGGGTCTGGGATATCGTATTGCATCTGAAACTGGTCGGCCGCGAGGTGCGCGAGCATTATGTGGTGGATCGCGCCAGTCTGCTGCCGATCATGATGGATGGTACGCGCGGACGCGACAGGAGCGACAGGAACTGGGAGCGTATCCGGCTGCGCTACGATGCCCGGCGGATATGGGGGACAAGGGAAAGTTCCTCCGGTAGCAAGAGGATTTCCGTCGCGCTGAACGGGCCGACCTGGGATGGGCATCTTTTGGGGGTGATGCTCGCGGCGTTGCCGCTGGCCGAAGGTGGCCGCTACACGTTGCCGACATGGCAGTACGATGGAGGAAAGAAACAAATCACCGCAGAGGTGGTCGGGGATATCGTGGCCTCGTACGATGGCAAGCCGGCCTGGCTGGTGGAGGCTGGCGATGATCCATCGGACAGGGTTCGTTATGAAATCGCCAGATCGCCGCGCGCTGAAAGAGGATACAAAGAGGATCTGCACGCGCCGGGATGTGTGACGATATGGGAAACGAGCGAGGCGGTTCTGCATGTCTCCCGGTTGGAGACGGGGCGCTGATGCGGGGAACGGGTCTGTGCAATCGTGGGCACATGCTGGGTTTCGGGGGGGCTGTACTGGGGTCCGTCCTGCTTGCGCATGCGTTCGATTTCTTTGCGCATGAATATGCGCATGCCTTTGTGGCGTGGGGATTGGGGTGGAAAGGCGATCCGTTGGCTCTGCATTACGGGACGGCGGCCATCGACAATATTCTCCTTCAGCAGCAGATCGACGAAAATGTCGATTATGCGCCGATCTTCGCGAGCGGGAGGGGCTGGCAGGCCGCGCTGATCGCTGCGGCGGGGCCTCTGCTGGCCAATGGCGGCACGGCCCTGATCTGTCATCGTCTGATCATGGGGCCGATCGGGCGTCTGATCGGGCGCGCGGGGCGGCCGGTCGTCTTGTGGGGGCTGGTGTGGGTCGATGCGTTTTCGACCTTCAATGTCTGGAGCTATGCCCCGCTTCGGGTTCTGACCAGTCATGGCGATATGGCGCTGCTGGCCAGGGGGGTGGGGATTTCGGTCTGGGGTCTGTTTCCGTTTGTCAGCGCGTTTGCGGTCTGGCTTGTCTGGCGCTTTGCCTGCCGCGCGTTGCCGGTGGCGCAGGCGCGGCTTTTTCCCGTGGATCGGCAGAAGATTTTCAGCATGACGGTTCTGGCCGTCAGCCTCGGGTTCTTTTCCATTCCCGGTTTTCTGGGCGGTTATGGGCCTTTCTGTGCCGTCTTGGGTATGGTCAGCGTCTTTATGGTGTTGCCGGTGCTGCTGGCGTCCCAGCAGGAGCCTGCTGGCGGTTGAATGGGCGGTTTCCGCGATAAATTGTGATTGAAGGCGGGATTATTCGAAACCGACGGGGCGGCTGAGCAGGCGGTCGCGGCCTTCGGGCAGGTCGATGTCGCCGGCGAGGAGCAGCGAGACGGTTTCGATGACCGGGACCGTGATGCCGTGGGCGCGGGCCAGGGTGAGGATGGCCGGGGCGGTGGCGACGCCTTCGGCGACGGTGGTGCGGCTGCCCAGGATTTCGGCCAGTGATTCGCCGCGTCCGAGGGCCAGGCCGAGGCTGAAATTGCGTGATGACGGGCCGGTGCAGGTCAGGATCAGGTCGCCGACGCCGGCCAGGCCCGACAGGGTGGCGGCGCGGCCGCCCAGCCCCAGTGCCAGACGGCCCAGTTCGGCGAGGCCGCGCGTCATCAGCGAAGCGCGGGCGTTTTCGCCCAGGCCCGCGCCGATGGTGGCGCCGGCGGCGATGGCGATGACGTTCTTGGCGGCGCCGCCGACCTGCACGCCGATGGCGTCGTCGCTGGCATAGAGGCGGAAGGTCGCGGTGGTCAGGTGATCGGCCAGGGTGCGGGCCAGCGACAGGTCGGCGCAGGCCAGCACGGCGGCGGTGGGCAGGCCCTGCGCCACTTCATGTGCGAAATTGGGGCCGGAAAGGACGGCGCGCGGCAGGTCGGGGTGGCGGTCCGCGATGATCTGCAATGGCAGGGCCAGCGTGTCGCGCTCCACGCCCTTGCAACAAGCGATCATCGGGCCGGCGGCGGGCATCTGTGCCAGCACGGCGCGGAGATGCTGCATAGGGACGGCCAGCAGCACGGCGTCGGCCCGGGTGGGCATCGCGCGGGTGACGGTGATCGTCTCCGGCAGCGTGATCTGTGGCAGGCGGGGCAGGGTGCGGGTGTCGGTCAGGGTTTCGGGGTTCCGTGCCCACAGATGGACCCGTGCCCCGGCGCGCGCGGCCTGGGTGGCCAGGGCGATGCCCCAGGCGCCGGCGCCGATGACGGCGATGTGTGCGGCCATGCGCCTATTCCTCCACGATGCGCGTGACGGTGGCTTCTCCCGTGCCGTCGGGAGAGAGATGGGTCAGCGCGCGCAGGGCGGGAAGGGCGGCTTCGACGAAACCGAAGGGGGGATTGATCACCACCAGTCCGCAGCCGTTGAGGCGCGTGGGGTCGAGCGGCGGGCGCAGGGTGAGTTCCAGCGCCACGATGTCGCGCATTCCCGAATCGCGCAGCGAATCGAGGAAGGCGCGCACGGGGGCGCGGTGCTTGATCGGATACCAGCCGGCCAGGATGCCGGTGGCGAAGCGCCGGTGCGCCGCCTTCAGCCCTTCGGCCAGGCGGGTGAATTCGTCGGGCTGCTCGAAGGGCGGGTCGATCAGGACCAGGCCGCGCCTGGCCTCGCGCGGGGGGAGAAGGGCGGGCAGGGCGGCGTAGCCGTCGCGGGCGTGGACCGAGACCTGGCTGTTGCCGGCGAACAGGGCGCGCAGGGCGTGGCTGTCTTCGGGGTGCAGTTCGCAGCAGACCAGCCGGTCCTGCGGGCGCAGCATCATCGCCGCGATCAGGGGGGAGCCCGGATAGATGTCCGGCGCGCCGGCCCGGCGGACCAGATCGAGATAGGCGGGGGGCAGGCCGGCTGGCGGGGCGTGCAGCAGGCGGCCGATCCCGCCTTGCCATTCCAGGGTGCGGGTGGCCTGCGTGCCGCCCAGATCGTAGCGTCCGATGCCGGCGTGGGTGTCCAGCACCGAAAAGGCCGCCGGTTTGCGGGCCAGTGCCTGGAGCAGCAGCACCAGCAGCGCGTGTTTCATGCAGTCGGCGAAATTGCCGGCGTGGAAGGCGTGGCGGTAATTCATGCGGCGGTGGCGTCCAGGCGTGCCGCCATCTGATCCAGTGGCCAGCGGGGGCGGGGGAGGAGGTCCAGCTCGTCCAATGGCGGCAGGCCGAGGGCGTGGCGGGCGCGCAGGGTTTCGATGGCTGCCCAGCCGACCATGACGGCGTTGTCGGTACACAGGCGCAGCGGCGGCGCGGCGAAGGGCAGGCCGCGTGTCTGGGCCAGCGTGTCGAGGCGGGCGCGCAGGGCGCCGTTGGCCGCGACGCCGCCGGCAGCGACCAGCAGCGTGGCGTCCGGCATCATGTCCAGTGCGTGGGCCACGCGGTCGCCCACGATATCGGCCACCGCGTTCTGGAAGCTGGCGGCGATGCCGGCGGCGACCGGGCGGGGCAGGGCGTCCATCGCGTAGGGCGCCAGTTTCTGCGCCACGGCGGTCTTCAGGCCGGAGAACGAGAAATCGCAGCCCGGCCGGCCGTGGAGGGGGCGGGGCAGCGGCCAGGGCGTGGGATCGCCCTCGCGCGCCAGGGCTTCGACCGCCGGGCCGCCGGGCCAGCCGAGGCCGAGCATCTTGGCGACCTTGTCGAAAGCCTCGCCGGCCGCGTCGTCGATCGTGCCGCCGAGTTTGCGGTAGCGGCCCACGCCCTCGACGGCGATGCACTGGCAATGGCCGCCGGAGACCAGCAGCAGCAGGTAGGGAAAGCGGGCGCCGCCGGGCACCAGGCCGGGCAGGCGCGCGGTAAGGGCGTGGGCCTCGATATGGTTGACCGCGATGAAGGGGCGGCCCAGCGCCACCGCGAGCCCCTTGCCGACGCCCGCGCCCACGATCAGCCCGCCGATCAGGCCGGGGCCGGTGCTGGCGGCGACGGCGCCCAGGGCCTCGGCCGGCAGGGCCGCCGCGTCGAGCGTCTGGCGCACCAGGCCGGGCAGGGCCGCCAGATGCGCGCGGGCCGCGATTTCCGGCACCACGCCGCCGAAGGGGATGTGACCGGACTGCGACAGCACGGTTTCGGCCAGGATGGTGCCGTCGGGGGACAGGATGGCGCAGGCGGTGTCGTCGCACGACGATTCGATCGCCAGAATAGGCGCTTGGACCGCAGATTCGGCCGGCGCCGGGGCGCCGAGGGAAGGTGAAGACATGATCATTGCATAAAAGACAGTTCCGTCGGGCGTTATGTCATCTTTTCTTTGGGGCGTCGCGGGAATAGAGACAGCAAATGGTTTTCGTTCCGCCCTCCGTCTCCGACCGGCCGACCGCCCAGGCATCGGCATTGCAAAAGATCGCGGCCGAGGCCGCCGCGCGCCAGAAGCGGGGCGTGCTGCGCCCCGCCCTGCCGCATCGCCGGCAATTGCCGCTGCGTGTCGGCACGCGGGCGTCGCCGCTGGCGCTGGTGCAAACGCGGGCCTTTCTGACGATGCTGACGCGCTTCTGCCCCGTGCTGCGCGACATGGGGGCGTTTCAGGAGCATCAGATCAACACCACCGGCGATCAGGTCCAGAACCGCCGGCTGGCGGAAATCGGCGGCAAGGGGCTGTTCGCCAAGGAAATTCATGATGCGCTGTCGGACGGGCGGATCGATTTCGCGGTCCATAGCCTGAAGGACCTGGAAACCACGCTGCCGCCCGGCCTGGTGCTGGCCTGCACCCTGCGGCGCGAGGATGCGCGCGATGTGCTGATCCTGCGGCCGGGGGCCGTGCAGCCGGATCAGGTCGATCCGGCGGCGCCTTTCGACAGTCTGCCGCGGGGCGCGCTGGTCGGCTGTGCGTCGGTGCGGCGGCAGGCGCAGATGCTGCATGACCGGCCCGACCTGCGCTTCGGCCTGCTGCGCGGCAATGTGCAGACGCGGCTGGACAAGCTGGCGGCGGGGCAGTGCGAGGCCACCCTGCTGGCGCTGGCGGGGCTGCGGCGGCTGGGCATGGGGGATCGGGCGGATATCATTCTCGACCCCGAGATCATGGTGCCGGCGGCGGGCCAGGGGATTGTGGGCGTGACGGTTCGCGAGAGCGATATCGAATTGCGCGAGCTGCTGTCGGCGATCGAGGATTACGAGGCGCGGGCCGTGTCCACCGCCGAGCGCGCGTTGCTGGCGGAACTGGATGGATCGTGCCGTACGCCGATCGGCGGGTATGCCCGACTGATCGACGATGCGCAGGGTGGCGGGCCGATGTTGCGCCTGACCGGGCTGGTGGCGCGGGAGGATGGGTCGTTCCTGCTGCGGCGCGTCGTGACCGGTGCGCCGGCCGATGCCGAGCGGATGGGGCGCGAACTGGGCCACAGCCTGCGGGCCGACAGCCCCGCGGATATTTTTGCGCCCTGATCGGGTGGGCGCTTCGCCCTCGGGCGGGGCGCGACCGGCGGTGTTGGTGACCCGGCCGGAGCCGGGGCTGAGTGAGACCATGGCGGCCGTGACGGCGCTGGGCTGGCACGCGGTGGCCCTGCCGGCGCTGCGGGCCGAGCCGATGTTACATGGGCCGTTGCCGGTGCGCGGCGTGCAGGCGATTCTCGTGACGAGTGGGCAGGCGGTGACCGCGCTGGCGGGGCAGGTGCCGGCGGACATGCCGATTCTGGCGGTGGGTGCGGCGACGGCGCGGCGTGCGCGGGCGGCTGGATTCGTGCGGGTGACGGCGGCGGATGGGACGGCCGATGCGCTGGCCGATCTGGTGCGGGCGGAGTGGCCGCCTGCCGGTGGCGTGCTGCTGCTGGCGACGGCGCCGGGATATGGGCTGGATCTGGCGGACGCCTTGCGGCGTGGCGGTTTCAGGGTCGTGCGGCGGTGCGTCTATCGCATTCGCTCCGGGATGCCGTCCCCGGAGGGTCTGCGGGCGCTGATCGGCGGCGGTGGGGTGGCGGCGGCGTTGTTCTTCTCGGCCGAGACGGCGCGCCAGTTCCTGCGGCATCTGCCGCGCGATG
>NZ_JBDNXE010000124.1:0-11235 GCF_047721585.1 Gluconacetobacter sp. | reverse complement strand
CCCCTGCCCCCGAGGCGATCGAGGACGAACCCGAGCCCGTGAAATGGTGGATCAAGAAGAAATAAGCAGGCTCTCCCTGATCATACGGCAAGCCCGCACAGATCGATGCGTCACCCCTTGATCCGCGATATGCGGAATACGGCACGCCTGTCCATCATGCTTGATCGGCTCGCGATCGTCCTCGTCGTCGCCTGCATGGGCGGCGCTGCCGCCATCCTCATGATGGCACCGCTGGTCAACGGGCTTTTCCTGCTGCTGCGCGATATCTTCGGCATCCTGTTCCTGCCGTTCTCCTTCCTGTTCGGCATGGCCGGACAGACGGACCATGCGCATATCATGGGCAACGTCGTCGGCGGCATGGGCACGGACCTGCTCGCCCATCCTGCGCGCACACTGGCCGCCGCCACCGCCAGCGCCTTCAGTGCCGTGCTGTTCGTCGTCGCACTCGGCCCGGCCGGGCGTGGCGTCATGGCCGCCTCCCTGGCCGCCGGGCTCGTGGCCTTCTGGCTGGGCGGCCTGACAACGGGAATGATCCTGCTGCCCGGCCTGATGATCGAAATTCTCTACCTGCTGCGCCCCGCCCGCCCCCGCGATGCAATGCCGGGCCAGTAACGATCGCGGAACAGGCGGACCGCCCACATTCTCAGGCGGTCGCCAATGTCCGGCGCATGATCTTGCCCGATACCGTCGTCGGCAATTGCCGCACGAACAGCACCTCCTTCAGCCCCACCCACCGTCCCAGCCCGCCCCCCCCCCCCCCCGCCCCCCCCCCCCCCCGCCCCGCTCGCAAAGCCCCCCCCCCCACCCGGGGCGCGCGGCCCCCGCGGCCGGCACCACATAGGCAACCGGCCGCTGCCCCCGCAGCCCGTCCGATACGGCCACGACCGCACAGGCATGGACTTTCTCATGCCCGGCAATGATCTTCTCGATCTGCACACCGGAAACCCGACGCCCCGCCACCTTGATGACATCGTCGGAACGCCCCAGCATATGCACGGCCTGGTCATCCGTGATCACCCCTTCATCGAAGGTGCGATAACAGCCCCCACCCTCCGCCAGATACGCAGTCGGGGGCCGCAGCGCGCCCGTCTTCCATATCCCGGCGAGGCAGCCCGGCGGCAGCGGCAACGCCAGCAATATCTCCCCACTCGTCTCCCCGGCCACCGCCGGGCGCACCACCGGCGAAAAGCCGGGAGCAGGCCGTCCGATATCATTCAGGATCGCCGCCGGCTCCGCCTCGCGCAGTCCGAAGAAATGCGCGGTAATGCTCCATCCGGTTTCGGTCTGCCACCAATGATTCACCACCGGCCGATCGAAACACGCCCGCGCCCAGTCCAGCAGGGTCGGATCGGCATATTCCCCGGCCACGAAAATCCGCTTCAGCGCCGGTAGAGCGCGGCCGGAGAAATCCGCGCCGCCCTGGCGCATCAGCCGCAACTGCGTCGGCGTCGTGAACAGGCATTTCACATCATGCGCAACGCAAAGCCGCCCGATCACCGAGGCTGAAGGGCACCCTTCCACGATGACGCTGGCCCCCCCGCCCAGCAAAGGCGCGTAGACCCCATAGGAATGCCCGACCACCCAGCCGAGATCCGACGTGGTAAAGAAGCAATCCCCCGCCCCGCAGCCATAGATCAGGTCCATGGACAGGCTCAGGGCCACCGCATGGCCGCCATTGTCGCGGACAATCCCCTTGGGCGTTCCCGTCGTCCCGGACGTATGCAGAATATAAAGTGGGTCCTCGGCCCGCACCGGCACCGGCGCCACCGGCGGATACCGCTCCAGCACATGAAAATCATGGTCCCGCCCCGCCGTCATCCGCATCGGGCAGGCTTCACGCTGAACGATGACGCAACCATCGGGCACATGCGCCGCCCCGGCCAGCGCCTCGTCCAGCGTCGCCTGCGCCGGCACCACCGTCCGCCCCTGAAAACTGCAACTGGCCGCGACAACGATCTTCGGCGTCACGTCATCGATCCGCCGCGCCAGTTCCGCCGCCGCATAGCCGGCAAAGACCACCACATGCACCGCTCCCAGCCGCGCACAGGCCAGCATGGCGATCGCGGTTTCCACCATGCAGGGCGCCGCGATCAACACCCGGTCCCCCCTGTCCACACCCAACGCCCGCAACCCGCCGGCAAACCCGGCAACCCGCTGCTGAAGTGCGGCGTAGGAAAGGCTCCGCGTCTCCCCCGTCGCGCAGGAATGCCAGACCAGGGCGGGTTGCTCCCCCCGCCCTGCCGCCACATGCCGGTCGACCGCGTTATGGCAGCTATTGAGCGTGCCGCCGGCAAACCAGTCATGCCACCCGTCCGCGCGCGGCCGACAGGCGGCAACCGGCGCCTGCTCCCACGCGATGCGCCGCGCGGCCTCCAGCCAGAACCCTTCAGGATCGGCCGAAGCCGCATGCCGCATGGCATCGTAGGTCGTCCACGGAAGCATGGCGCATGTCCTCCTTCAGGCGATCGGAATCTCTTTTCCGGTAATCTGCCCGGCGAGCCACGCGGCATCGCGCGAGATGCCGGAAAACCGGCCAGACCCCCAGGTATGCAGCCAGGGCAGGCCCAGAAAGTAGAAACCGGGCGCATCGGTCACCCCCCGATCCCACACCGGCTTCGTCGCCCCATTGAAGACCGGCACGTCGATCCAGCGATAATCCGGCCGAAACCCGATGCACCACAGGATGGCGGCAATCCCCGCCGCCTTCAGGTCCAGCGGCGTGTTTCCGCGTTCAGGCTCCCACACCGGCACATAAGGGGCTTCGACCGGCGCCGCGATTCCCACCCGCGCGATATGGGCGTCGATCGAAGCCTTGATGTCGGCATTGGTCTTGTCCGCATCGTCGAGATTCTCCCTCAGGTCGGGCAGGAAATGCGCAACCTCGTCGCGGATGGCCTCCAGCGTGCCATGCAGCCCCACACCCTCCTTCGCGAACTGCCGCAGATCGAGATCATGCCCACCATTGCGGCCGGTGACATAATGGTTGGTCTTGTCGCGCGCCCCGTCCCGCAGCGGATGCCGGTCCACCGTCAGGTCGTAAAATTTCATGTCCGCCAGCCAGTCCACCACATCGCGCCCGCGATAGAAGCGCGAAACACGCGGCGCGGTGCCGACGCACAGATGCACCTTCCGGCCTTCGAGATGCAGGTCCTCCACAATCTGCGCGCCCGACTGCCCGCTGCCCACCACCAGCACCGCCCCCTCGGGAAGCTGCGCCGCATTCCGGTAATCCTGCGAATGAATCTGGACAATCGCAGGATCAATCGCCCCGGCATAACCGGGGATCACCGCATCATGATAGGCACCGGACGCGATCACGACATGCTGGGCGTGCCATACCGCCTCATCGGCCACCACGCGGTACCCGCCCTCTTCGTGACGGGTCACGGACGTCACCCGCGTATGCTCACGCAGCGGCGGCGTAAAGGAGTCCCGAAAGGACCGCACATAATCAATGATCTCGTTCTTCATCATGAAGCCATGCGGATCATTCCCCGCATAAGGGTGCCCCGGCAATTGGCACTGCCAGTTCGGGGTGACGAGGCAGAAATTATCCCACCGCTCGTCATCCCAGGAATGGCAGGCCGTTCCCGCCTCCAGCACGACATGATCCACCGCCTCGCGGCAGAGATACCAGCTCAGCGAAAGCCCGGCCTGCCCGCCGCCGACGATCACGACGGGAATGGTTTTTTCATTCTGTGACATAAGGATATTCCGCAAAAGGATTTCAGTCGAACGACAGGACACGCACCCGCGCATCTTCCGAATCAGCAAAGCGCGCGCAGAGCGTGCGAATGGTCTGCAACTGGCCGAGCGCCCGGCTGCATGGAAACCCGTACCGGGCCTGCACCCGCGCGCTGGCCTCCGTCAGCGCCGCGTCCGCGCGGGCCAGGAAGTCCGCAACCGGATAATCCGCCCCCGGCACCAGGTGATCGCGCACCACCAGCGAGGGCGAATAACAGTCGCTCTCCGTCCCGTCCGGCCAGCGGACACGAAAGATCATTTCAGGCATTGATCGAACTCTCCTGAAGCACCCCGGCGCGGAGCAACGCCGCCAGACGCCGATAGGCAGGGATGTGCCGCGCCGCGACATCGTGCCAGCGGAAGCGGCGCGCGACCGCAGGGCCAACGACCCCGAAACGGGCGCGGCAGCCGGGCCGCAGCGCGTCATGCAGGGCACCGGCAAGGGTGTCGGGCCGCTCCGGCACACACCACAGGGCCTCGTCACCACGCAGATGCTCGGTAAACGGCGCAGCATCGGGCACGATGACGGGGGTGCCACAGGCCAGCGCCTCGACCGGGCACAGCCCGAACCCTTCACAGTGCGAGGGATAGGCCAGCACCGCCGCCTGCCGGTAGAACGCCCCCATATCGGCATCCGCGACCGGCCCCGTCACCGTTACGGAATCCGCATGCCCACTGGCCGACAGAAGCGCGGCAAAAGCCGCGCGATAATCGGAATGATCCAGCAGCGACGCACCCCCGACGACGGCAAGATGCACATCCGCCCGCACCGCGCGCAGGCGTAGAAATGCCTCAAGCAGAGCAAGCGTATTCTTCCGCTGCTCGATCCCGCCCACCGACAGGATCAGATGCCGATCCGGTGGCACCCCGTGGCGCGCCCACAACGAACAATCCTGCGCATTCACCGCCGGCGAAAACCGCAGCGGATCGACCCCGTTGCCAACGACCGGCGCCACCCGCCCCCACTCCGCAAGCAGCGTGCGTTCCCACAATGCGCTGACGGTAAAAAGTTCCGCCGCCGCCCGCAGCCCCCGCGCCTGACGAAACGCCAGACCGGGGTCGGCAAAACGGTCGAGATGATGAACAGTGCGCGCAAATCCCGAAATCCGCCCTTCCACCACCAGATCCGCCAGCGCATTGGCGCTGATCGGGTCCTGCGCATGCAGCACGTCATACCGCGCATCCCGCAACGCCTCGCGCATGGCGGCGACATGGCATTCCACCCGCGCGGACAGGTCTTGTACCTCCGGCACCGGAATGCAACGCACGGCACAGCGCGGCGTGCGAAAAAATCCCGCTCCGCCCGCATCGGGCGCAATCAGCGTCGCCTCATGCCCGGCGTCGCACAAGGCCTCGGCCAGCGCCATGCCATGCACCACGCCGCCGCGCGGATTGGTCGAATGGGTGAGAATACCGATCGAAAGCGTCATGGCGCACAACCGATCAGAGGCTGCCGCCCCAGATCCCAGAACGTCTCGCGCACGCCGTCATGCAACACGTCCAGCGTCCGCGCCCCGTCACAGGCGCCAATCACGGCGGCCGCAATGCCCCGCGCCTGAAAGCGGGCCAGAATGGCCTCCGCATCCGCGGGCCGCGCGGTCAGCAGATAGCCATAGCTGGGAAAGGCGCCGAGCCAGCGTTCCATCGGCGCGCCATCGGGCCGGGGGACCGCATCCAGATCCACCGTCACCCCGATCCGCGAACATTCCGCCAGCATCACGGCGGTCCCCAGAATCCCCGCCATGCTGATATCCTTGGCCGCCCGGCTCAGCCCCGCCTCCGCGATCTCCGGCAGCACCTCCAGATCGGCCCGCAACCGCCCGGCATCCCCGCTTACCCCCAATGCCGAACTGGCATCCCAGAACGGATGCGGGTCATGCCATTTCCCCCGCAGATCGATGGCGGCAACCAGCACCTCGCCCGGCCGGGCATCGAAACTGGTCAGCAGCCGCCGCGCCCGCCCGAGAATGGCCACCGACAGCGAACAATGAGCACCGCCGAGGTTGGTATGCCCTCCGACCACCGGAATGCCATAAGCCCGCGCCCCATCCCGCAACCCATGCAGGATCGGCGCGGCACCCCCGGCGCTCTCGCCCCACAGCGTATCGACAACCGCAATCGCCCGCCCGCCCATCGCCGCGATGTCGCTGGCATTGACCATCACGCCGCAATAGCCGGCGAACCAGGGCATGGCGCGCACGAACCCGTCCTGAAATCCCTCGCTGGCAAAAAGAAGATAGCCATCGCCATCCGGAATCGCCGCGCAATCGTCCCCCAGCTGGATGGCATCGGCGCCCCCATAACCCAGCGCGGCAACCGTCCCGGCGATATCGCGTTTCGCGGCCATCGCGCGACTCTCCCGCAGGCCATGCAGCATCGCGGCAAGGCCACGCATCCTCACGCGCTCCGCCGCGAAACGGGCTGGGGACGCAGCAGCCATGTCTGCGCCCGCCCATGCGCCGGATAGCGGGAAAGATCGGCCTCCATCTCATGATGCGGCAGACCATGCAGCGTGATGGCCCCGAGGCTCGTCCAGTGCAGGCGGCGGAAGAACAGCACATTCTGCTCCTGCACCTGCGCGAAGAAACGCCGCGCCCCAAACCCATGCGCGGTACACACCGCCATGCGGATCAGTTCCGCCCCGATCCGCCCCAACCGGCGATGCTCCGCATGCACCGCCAGCCGCGAACCGCGCCAGATGCCCGGCTCGGCCTCATGGATACGCACGGCCCCGACAATCCGGTCCGGCATCCCGGCCACGCAGCAGGAGGCGATAATGGGCATGGCCCGCGCATCTATGGCATCGCGATCGTCATCCTGAAAAACCCCCTGCTCCCGACAGAAGATTTCACGCCGCAAGGCATAATGCCCCGCCCGCTCCCATTTCGAGCGCGCAAGCCGCACGATATATTCGATCGGAACGAAAGGGCGATCCTCGATCTCATCCATGACCGAACCTCACTGCTCGTACGCCGAGAGAGACGAACAGGCGCCACAGCGGCCACACCCGGCCCGGATATCGGTCGATTTCATGTTCGCCGCCCGCAGCATCCCACCCAGCGGGGCCAGAACGGATTTCATGAAATCAGACAAAGGCGGGGCATGGTTTTCCAGCGGCGTGCCCGAAATCGGCACGAACGGCACCACGAACGGATAGACCCCAAGCGCAATCAGCCGCTGCGCCAGCGCCAGGATCTCCTCCGCCGTATCCCCCAACCCGGCCAGCAGATAGGTATTCACCTGCCCACGCCCGAAAACCGGCACCGCGCTGGCAAAAGCCTCCAGATAGCGATCGACGCTGACGGTCGCCTTGCCGGGCATGATCCGCTCCCGCACCGCCTGCGTCGCGGCTTCCAGATGCATGCCCAGACTATCCGCCCCGGCCTCGCGCAGCCGCCCGAACCAGGCATGGTCACGCGGCGGCTCGCACTGCACCTGCAACGGCAGGTCGACCGCCGCCCGGATCGCACGGGCCGAGTCCGCCAGCACGGCGGCCCCCCGATCCACGATATTGGGCGTGCCGGTCGTCAGCACCATGTCGCGCACATGGTCCAGTTCCACCGCCGCCTTCGCGACCTCGGCCAATTGCGCGGGCGTCTTGTAGGCAATGGTCCGGCCGGCCTCCAGCGACTGGCCGATGGCACAGAACTGGCACGATGTCCGCCGGTCGGCATAGCGGATGCAGGTCTGGTGCACGGTGGTCGCCAGCGTATCGCGCCCATGCAGCAGCGCGATCTTCCAGTACGGAATGCCGTCCGCCGTCTCCAGCCCGTAAAAACGCGGCGGTGCGGGAAAGCGGATCGGCCCCACCGCCTGCCCGTCGCGCACCAGCATGCTGGTGCCGTCATCCCCCGGCACGCTCGCCTGAAAGGGGGAGCGCCGGGCATCGGCGGTATAAACCGGCACCATCACCGTCTGTCCGGCGATGGTGATCGCCTTGTGGTCCGAAGGACCGGCGCCCCCCTTGCGGGTCACGCCCCCAGTCTGCCCCCCGATCTGCAACCCGAAGGATTGCAGGTCGGTGATCAATTGCCGTCCGGCAATGGTGCCAATGACTGGAACACTCATGACAGCGCCTCCCCTGCGGCCGCCTCCGTCCCCACGCCATACGCATGCACGGTTCGCGCCGGACGCCGGTCGATCAGCAGACTGAGCAGTTCGGGCCGCGCATAATGCCCCACCGAGTCCATCATCCGCTTGCGCTTGGTAATCAGCGCGAAATCCAGATCGGCGATCACCATCCCCTCGCCCTCGGTCAGCGGGGTGCCGAGCAGCTTGCCTTCCGGCGAGACGATCGCGGTAAAACAGCCTCCCCGCAGCGGACCCTCCAAAGCCGGATCACCCGCAACCTGGCTGATCTGCTCGTCGGTCAGCCAACCGGTGGCATTCACGACGAAACAGCCGGATTCCAGCGCATGATGCCGGATGGTGACCTCCATCTGGTCGGCGAATATCTGCCCGACCAGCGAGCCGGGAAACTGCGCGCAATGAATCTCCTCATGCTGGGTCATCAGCGCGTAGCGGGCCAGCGGATTGTAATGTTCCCAGCAGGCCAGCGCGCCGATGCGCCCCACCGCGCTGTCCACCACCTTCAGCCCCGCGCCATCGCCCTGCCCCCAGACCATCCGCTCGTGATAGGTCGGGGTGATCTTGCGCCGCCGAAGTAAAATCTCACCCGTGGCATCGAAGATGATCTGCGTATTATACAGCGTGCCATGATCGCGCTCGTTCACGCCCAGCACGACCACCATCCCGGTCTCGCGCGCCGCCTCCGCCACCATCCCCGTTACCGGACCGGGAATGACGACCGCGCGTTCGTATAGCGCCAGATGCTCGCCGCCCAAGCGAAAAGCCGGCTGGATAAACGAGAAATAAGGATAATAAGGCACAAGGGTTTCGGGAAAGACCGCCAGCTTCACGCCCCGTTCCGCGGCGTCGCGAATACTCTGGCAGACTTTCCGCGCGGTCCCCGATCCATCATCGCCCAGAACGGGCGAAATCTGGATGGCCGCGGCGCGCACGATGCGTGACATGCCGGTGGTCCTTCCCGCGATCGAAAATCAGAGCGTCCAGGTATCGAGGATGAAGGCATTGTCCCGGCGATGCAGCAGCACCAGGTCCAGCACATCCTGCGGATTGATCGGCGTAATCCCCGGAATCAGCGACGGCTCGCCATGGCCATACAGCGCCTGGAGCGCGAACCGGCAGGCATAGACCTTGCCGCCCTCTTCGATGATTTTCGCAATCTGCTTGTTGCAGTTCATATGCCCCGGAAAGGCTTCATCCCCCAGCCGCGGAAAGCCGCGCTGGATGCCGAGCGTCACGCCCGGCCCGTAAAGCAGAACCGAGGTCTCGAACCCCTTGCGGATCAGCCGTGTCGCCTGCAACAGATTGACGAACCCGATCGAACCTTCGAACGCAACGGTATGGAAGGTCACCAGCGCCTTCTCGCCCGGATTGGCTTTAACGTCCTCGAAAACCTTGTTTTCGTAATCGACGAAGATATCGCCATCCTTGTGGGGGGCGTGTTCGACTGTCGGCATGATGGATCTCCCGTATGGATCGCTATCCGGCGGCGCGAAGCAGGCCGCCCTGACGGGAGATGTCGTGGCACGAGATCAGGCGGGAGGTAAAATCTTGTATGGATCACACCTTCACTACAATGAAGACAATCCCCTCCACCCACCCCGGAATGCCGATTTCAATTCCATACAATATCGAATCATGCAGGGTACAATAGCCTCCCTCCCCCACAACCCGTTGTTATTCCTCCCTCCAAGAATCACGAACTCGTGAACAAACCAGTTCTTTATCTGATGCCCCCCAGGCACCCGGCCACCACGAGCACGTCAACCCGGCCAATGTCTCAGAGCCTGACCGAAAATGCGCCCTGATGGCATGTCCTCCGCGCGTTTCCTGCGCTTCGGTGCTCACGGCCATCAAGGCCGCTCCGCTCCGATGCTCGGAAACACACGCCGGACGCGGCCCCGATGAGCCGCTCTCGCTCACCAGACCGCATTTTCGGTCAGGCTCTCACACGATATCGGCAAAGCCCGGCGAGCGTTTATGCTGAAGCACCGACACCACCCCCCGCAGCGACTCTTCAAGGCTCGCCGCATCCGGCGCACTCCCCAGCGCAACGCGCGCCCGCTGCGGCGGCTCGCCGCTGATCGTGAACACCGTGCTGGGCACCAGCGCCAGCCCCCGGCGGCGCGCATAGGCCACGAAATCCGTGCTGCCCCACCAATCCGGCAATTTCAGCCACACATGCGGGCCATCGGGATTCATGCAGTGCCCCTCGCCCAGAATCCGGCGGGCGATGGACTGCCGCAAACGCAGTTCGGTACGGATCGCATGCAGAATCCGCTCCGCTTCCCCCGTCTGCATCCAGCGCGCGGTCAACGCGCTCAGCAGCCCCGCATTGGTCAGCGCGATCGCCCTGATCGCGGCGGTCACGCGGCGCGCCATATCCGTACCCGGCAACGCCACATAGGCCGTGCGCAGACCGGGGCTGAGCGTCTTGGCCAGCGTCGCCACATAGAAAACGCGCCCATGATCCAACGCCGCCAGCGCCGGCGGCCGATCGTCCATCAGCAGGCTGTACGGATCGTCCTCCACCACATGCAGATGATGAAGCTGCGCCACCGCCAGAATGTCCCGCCGCCGTTGCAGCGACATGGTCGCCGTGGTCGGATTATGAATGGTGGGAATGCAGTACAGCAGCCGTGGATGATGCTGCGCGCACGCCCGGTCGAGTTGCTCCGGCATCATCCCCTCGGCATCGCTGTCCACCCCGGCGAGGATCAGCCCGAACTGCGCGGCGATGGTGCGGATGCCCGGATAGGCAATCCGGTCGGTCACGATGACATCGCCGGGCTGGGTCAGCGTGGTGACGATGGCCGCCAGCGCGCTCTGTGCCCCCGGCGCCACCAGCACTTCGTCCACCCGGCGCGGCCCGACCACGGGCGCGATCCATTTCGCCCCAAGCTGGCGCTCCTCCATCGTCCCGCCGGTCACGCGGTAGGACATCAGGCTGTTCAGATCCTGCTGTTTCAGCAGCGCCGCGATATCGGCCTGGATCATTTTCTGGAGCGGCGGGTCCTGCGGCACCGGCGGCAGGTTCATGGTCAGGTCGATCACCGCCGGCCCGGTATGCCGCCAGTGGCTCTCTCCCGCGCCGACGCGGATAAACGTCCCCCGCCCCACCGTGGCGGCGATCAGCCCCCGCCGCCGCGCCTCGGTAAAGGCGCGGGTCACGGTGGTCAGGTTGGTGCCCAGATACGCCGCGATCGTCCGCTGTGGCGGCAGCCGGTCCCCCTCCCGCAGGTCCCCCTTGCGGATCGACAGCGCCAGCGCGTCGACCAGCGTAAGATAGATCGCCCCCGCATTATGATCGATCCGCTCTTTCCAGTGCGCGAGATAGGGCCGGTTCGACATCGGGCAGGGACTTTCACAGAAGAGCCGGTTGAAGCGTACCCCTCCATACAATAC
>NZ_JBDNXE010000123.1:0-11605 GCF_047721585.1 Gluconacetobacter sp. | reverse complement strand
TCAAAAACCACCGATTATGAGTCGGCTCGCTGCATTCATGCCGAAACAATCCGGCGCTCGGCTTGGAATGGTATCAAAAACTACCATTCCAGCTTACCATTATATACATTGCCATATCTTAAATATTTCTTTTTTTCTTTGTTTAGAATTACCATATTAGGAAGTGTTCTTTTTCCTTCTTTTAGTAGAACAAATTGCTTCTATGGTTGACGCCTGACGCGGATTGTCGCCGACCTCAGTGGCTCCCACCGGCGAGGTGGGGCGCTTCACATGTGGGGCAAACATTGTCTCCAGAAGAGCTCTTGGCTCTTCCGAACGGCGTCCCGATTGAGATGTAGGCGACGGGATAGCCCCGCGACACGCACTTACGAGGGCCTCGGCATTCGCACCGTCCAGTGATCTTCAGGGTAGTATGCGGCCTTCAGACTGGCGCGAGACAGGGTCGCCTCTTGTGGCTCCCGCGGCGTTCAGGTGACGTGTCCGGCGCTTCACGGCATAATGGCAAGGTCTCCGGGCCGCTATCATCCGGACTGGGCTGCGTGTTGCGTGAACTCTGAGTTCAACGTCCAGCGGACTGACCGCCAGCACCGCATCGGATCACCGGCCTGAATATGCAGGCCAGGCTGCGACAGAAACCGGCAAGAACCCTATGAACCCTCTACGGTTACGCACGCAGACCGTCGAGCCGGTCTTCAGCATCATCAAAAACCTCATGGGCTGCTCTCGATTGCACCTCCGGGGCCTCGCAAAAGGCGCAACAGAATGATCCCTGGTGGTCCTCGCGGATAATTGCCGCAGGATCACCCGACCGACAGTCGCGTAAACGCGGATGCCTTCGTCACTCATCATTACCGCACAGCCCGGTAGCCTGCTTGAGCATTGTCCCCTCGCCGGACGGACGGGTTTCTGTTGCAGGGATACAACATATCTTGCGGCGCTCCGCTCTTCATGTCGCTACCGATTGAAACATTATAACGTACCATATATAGGGTCAGGGCCTTCATACGAACAGGATCGCCCTGAATGAGTTCACCTCGACCCGCGCTTCGCATGGCCGCTATTTTGCTTGCGGGAACCGCACTTGCCCTTCCGCAGGCCGTCCGTGCCCAGACCGCCGATCCCTCCCCGCCCGCTTCCGCCGCGACCCCGGCCACGGCCACGGCCACGGCCACAGATACGGCCACAGATACGGCCGCGCAGCAGGACACGTCGTCCCGGTCGTCTTTCACGCGCTCTACCGACCGTGTGCTGCCTGACGGGAGCGTGGAAGCGACCACCGAGGAACATATCGTGGTCAACGCGCATCTGGACGTGACGCGCGCGGCCCTTCAACCCTCGACCGGCGCCACGATCTATCGTTTCACGCGGCGCGATATCGAAACCATCCCCGGCGGCGACAACGCGCCGCTGAATACCGTGCTGTTGCAAGCCCCCGGCGTGGCGCAGGACAGCTACGGCCAGATCCATATCCGCGGCGACCATAACGAAGTGCAGTTTCGCCTCGATGGCGTGGAACTACCCGAGGGCATGAGTGTGTTCGGCCAGGCGCTGATGACGCGCTTCGCCCATTCGATGTCGCTGACGACCGGCGCGCTGCCCAGCGAATATGGCTTTCTGCAAGCGGGCGTCATCGACATCACGACCAAGACCGGCAGCGCCGATCCGGGTGGGTCCGTGTCGATCTATGGCGGCGCGCGCGATTACTTCTTCCCGTCGCTGCAATATGGCGGCCATGCGGGGAAATGGGATTATTTCGCCACCGCCGATTTCGTGCATGACCGGGTGGGGATCGAAAACCCGACACCCGATTTCAATGCCCTGCATGATCTGACGAACCAGTACCATTTCCTGGGCCATCTGCGCTATACGGCGGACGAGAACACGCGCGTCAGCCTGACGGCCGGCGTGTCGAACGCCGAATACCAGCTTCCGAACAACCCCGGTCAGCAGAGGCAGTTTGCCAATCCGTCCTTTCTGGACAGCGCGCTGTCGCAGACTCTTTATGGCAGCGTCGATAGTGCCAGCCTGAACGAGCGCCAGAAGCAGATCACGGATTTCGGGATCCTGTCGCTACAGAAGGATATGGGCACGGTCAGCCTGCAGAGTTCCGCCATCGTCCGCTATAGTTCGCTGGGCTATTCGCCGGACCCGCTGGGCGATCTGGTCTATAACGGCATTGCCCAGCGCGCCCAGCGATCGGTCTTCTCGTCGGGTTCGCAGACCGACGTGACTTGGCGTGCCAATGCACAGCATACCGTGCGCTTCGGTTATCAGGTCTATGTCGAACGCAATATTTCCAAGACGGATTCGACCGTCTATCCGCAGACCGGCGTCGATGACGACGGTAACGCGGAGTTCGGCGACCAGACGCTCGCGATCCATGACGGCAATGGCCGCACCGGCTGGATGTACGGTCTGTATGCCCAGGACGAGTGGCGTCCGGTGCGCAACCTGACCATCAATTACGGCCTGCGTTTCGACGGGGTCGATGAATATACCCATTCCAAGCAGGTCAGTCCGCGCATCAACATCGTCTATCAACCCTGGCATGGCGGCACGTTCCATGCCGGCTATTCACGCTATTACACCCCGCCGCCGTTCGAACTGGTGGGTGGGACGTCATTGAACAAATTCGCCAACACTTCCGCGGCGCCGGGGACCTTGCAGGACACCACCGTCAAGGCGGAACGCGATCACTATTTCGACGCCGGCTTCGCCCAGGAAATCCTGCCCGGCTGGCATGCGTCGTTCGATGCCTATGTCAAGCTGGCGAAGAACCTGATCGACGAGGGGCAGTTCGGATCGCCGATCATCCTGTCCGCCTTCAATTACCGGCGCGGGCAGGTGCATGGCTATGAATTCGCCACCAATTACGAACACGGTCCTTTCAGCGTCTATGGCAATTTCGCGTGGTCGCGGGCGATCGGCAAGGACATCACCACCGCTCAGTGGAATTTCAGTCCGGACGATCTGGCCTATATCCAGCACCGGTGGATCCATCTGGACCACGACCAGCGATGGACGGCATCGGCCGGGGCCAGCTACACGGCGTTCTATCGCACCGGCCATCCGTTGCGCCTGTCCGCGACCATGGTCTATGGCAGCGGCCTGCGGCAGGACAGCGACATTCCCAATGGGGGCGTCATCCCGCAATATGAGACCTTCAACCTCTCGGCCGTGCAGTCGTTCCAGGACCTGTTTCATATCCCGTTCCTGAAGCGCACGCAGTTGCGGCTGGACGTGATCAACCTGTTCGACAAGCGTTACGAATTGCGCAGCGGCACCGGCATCGGTGTGGGCGCGCCGCAATACGGTCTGCGGCGGACCATCCTGACCGGTATCGAGCAGCGTTTCTGACCTGTGCGGCTGGCGGTAGCGCCCCGCCAGCCGCGCCCGTGACAGACCGGGGGTACCCGTGGCCAGATCGGGGCCGGCCATGGGTTCTGCCTGACCCGATACGGGTCGAACCGCCTCGCCGTCGAGGCTGATGATTCCTACCCGGCCCGAAAGGGCATGATGGGAGGAATCTGTTCATGCACTCTGCTCGCCCCTACGCACGTTCCGGAACGCGCGCCCGCTTCCGCCATGGGATGATACGTCTCGTCCTACGCTGGAAGCACTGAGGGGGCGGCGATGCGGATACTTGCCATTCTGGACCGGCCGGAAACGGCCCTGTTCACGCTTCAGGCCGCAGGCGAACTGGCCCGGCGGCAGGGCGGGCAGGAGATCCGGCTGCTTCATCCCAAGCGCGCGACCGATCCGGCCTTCCTGGCACCCGACGAAGGAATTCCGACGCCTGCCCGGCGTAGCGCCTTCATCCGGCAGGTCGCCTTGCGCGCGGAGCGGCTGCATGGCATCGCCCGGACATGGATCGGGGCGGCCACCCACCCGGCGGTCGTCCAGGCGCGTTGGATCGAGATCGCGGGCGATACCCGAAGGATCGTGGCCCAGGAAGCGCGGAATGCCGATCTGGTGGTCATCAGTCGCCCCTGCGCCGGGGATCGGGACGATATCGGGCAGGCCCTGGCCGGTGCCCTGTACGATGCCGGGGCGCTGGTTCTGATCGCCCCCTTGCAGGCTTACCCCACCATCGGCCAGCGCCCGGTCGTCGCGTGGCATCCCTCGCCCGCCCTCGACCGGGTACTGGATACGGCCCGGCCGCTTCTGAACACGGCCGGGCACGTCACCTTCGTGATCGGCGCGGAACACGATACGTCCGAAGCGCCACCGAAGTTGGCCGGTGAATTGATCGCGCGCGGTATTCCGGTCACGATCGACCGGTTCGTCGCCCCGCGTGACAGGCTCGGCGAGGAGATCCGCGCGCATGCGCTGGCGGCCGGGGGCGACCTGCTGATGATGGGCGCCTATACCCACGCGCGCTTTGTCGAATGGCTGTTCGGCGGCCCTACGCGCGACCTGCTCGCGCACGCCACGCTGCCCATCCTTACCTGTCATCACGGCATCGAAGACCTTACGGCATGACCTCCAACCTGTTGACGACCCTTGGCATCGCCCTTGCCGGCGCGTGCGGAACCCTGATGCGCTACTGGATTGGTCTGGCGACCGCGCGCATCAGCCAGACCCTCCCCTGGGGTACGATCCTGATCAACATGTCCGGATCGTTCGCCATCGCGTTCTTCGGCACGCTGACGCTGGGCAATGCGCGCTTCCAGGTGTCGGATACCGCCCGACTGATGTTCATGGTCGGCATCTGCGGGGGGTACACCACCTTTTCATCATTCACGCTCCAGACGCTGGACCTGCTGCGCGGTGGGGCGCCGGGGCGGGCGGCGCTGAATATCGTGCTCTCCATCACACTGGGCATGGCAAGCGTGACCGCCGGGTACGTTGCCGCCCAGGCACTCAACCCGCCACCCCCCGCAAGCGAATCGGAAGAATCGTAATGGACACGCCGCCTGACTGCCGCATCAGCGCAATCATTCCCTGCAACGACATCGACGCGGCCGAACGCTGGTGGAACAGGCTGGGGTTTTTCGGGCCGGCCGACGGGGATGGGGATTATCGCATCCTGTCCAACCGGGAAGGTGCCGCGATTCACCTCCAGCCCGCCGTGCCCGGATGGGTGGTACCCGGCCGAAACCCGTTCGGCGTCTATCTGTCCACGCCCCATGTCGACCAACTCGCCCAGGCGGCGGGGGGCGCCGTTCTCGGCCCGGTGCAGGCGCCCCGCCATACCGAATGGGGCATGTACGAATTCGCCCTCAATGGTCCGGACGACCTGCTTGTCCGCATCGGCTGGCCGAGCCGCCTGCTGCCGGCGCAGGGAATGGACGCTCTTTCCCCCTGATGGTACAGAAAGGCCATTGATGAAGGGAAACGGGGCCTGCGCCATACGTTTGCCGAAAATGGATGCCCAGACGCCCGTCTGGATCGTCGTTTTTTGAGAGAATGCCGCATGAAAATAGCCGAATGGATGGAACAGTCCGGAGTGGCCTTTGGCACCAGTGGCGCCCGTGGGCTGGTCACCGCGATGACGGACGCGGTCTGCTTCGCCTATACGGTCGGCTATCTCCGGCATCTTGCCACGCTTGGCGAATTCGCCCCCGGAACGCCCGTCGCGGTGGCGGGCGACCTGCGCCCCAGTACGCCGCGCATCCTGCGGGCCTGCGTGGCCGCCATCGCGCATATGCAGGGCAAGCCGGTCTTCTGCGGTTATGTGCCCACCCCCGCCCTGTGCCTGCATGCCTTCGCGCAGGGCTATCCGTCGCTGATGGTCACCGGCAGCCATATCCCCGCCGACCGCAACGGCATCAAGTTCAACCGCGCGCGTGGCGAATTCCTCAAATCCGACGAAGCGGCCATGCGGACACAGGATGTGGTGCTGCCCGAAGGCTGGTTCGATGCCGATGGCGTGCTGGTCGCATCCGTCGACCTGCCCGACCTGACGGATGTCGTGCCGGGCTATGTCGCGCGCTATCGCGCGTTCTTCGGCCCTGACGCGCTGGCCGGACTGCGACTGGGGGTCTATCAGCACTCCGCCGTCGGGCGCGATGTGCTGATGCTGATCGTCGAGGCCCTGGGCGGAACGGCCGTGCCGCTGGGCCGTTCGACGAGTTTCATCCCCGTCGATACCGAGGCCGTGCGCCCCGAGGATGCCGTGCTGGCCCGTGAATGGGCGGCGGACGGCAAGCTGGATGCCATCCTGACGACCGATGGGGATTCCGACCGGCCGCTGCTGGCCGACGCGCAGGGCAACTGGCTGCGGGGCGACGTGCTGGGCATTCTGGCCGCGCGCTTCCTCGGTGCGGCGGCCGTGACCACCCCGGTCAGCAGCAATACGGCGCTGGAGAAAAGCGGCTTCGCACGCGATGTCCGGCGCACGCGCATCGGCTCGCCTTTCGTCGTCGCCGCCATGACCGAAGCAGCCGAGGCCGGGGTGACGCCCTCCGTGGGCTATGAAGCCAATGGTGGCTTTCTGCTGGCCACCGACATTGCGCAGGACGGCCGGACGCTGGACGCCCTGCCCACGCGCGATTCCGTGCTGCCGATGCTGTGCGCCCTGGTCGCCGCCCGCCGGGCGAATACCAGCCTTGCCGCCCTCGTCGCCACCCTGCCGCCACGCTTCACGCTCAGCGATCGGCTGGTGAACATGCCGACCGCGCAGAGCCTGGCGGAAATCGAGAGGCTCAGCCGGAACCCGGCCGAGGGCGCGATGGGACTGGGCTTCATCGAAACTGCCGAAGATCTGGCCCATGTCGACCAGACGGACGGGTTGCGCATGACGTTCGCCAATAACGAGATCATCCATCTGCGCCCCTCGGGCAACGCACCGGAACTGCGCGTCTATGTCGAAGCCGATACCCCCGAACGGGCGGCGGACCTGCTGAAGACGGGCATCGGCGCCGTGAGCGTGTGGAAAGAGCGTTGAAGGAAAGCCGTTGAACGGCTTCCCGATCGGGCGGCCGCCGGGACGAAACTGCCCGGCGTGACGCCTGGAAGGTGTAGCTGCGGTGGGTATCGTCCTCCGAAACGATGAACCTGCGGGAGCTGTTCTTTACGCGTTTTTTCCCTGTCTCCCCGGTCGGGCCATCGGCGCCGGCTGGTGGCGGTGACGCGCGTCTTCTGCGTCACCGCCAGGGTCAGGGTCAGGCGCCGCCTTGCGCCATATTGGTGTTGATCCGCCCGGTCAGCGGCCTGATCCGGCGGCGTATGCTGGCGGCGATAGGCCGCGCCTCAGAAGATCGAGCCGGTATCGGTCTTTCGTCATCCTGACGGCGGCTCGGACGCCGGGCTGCGCCGTCACGGCCGTGATGAAGAGATCCGCTGCCTCGGCCCTTTGCAGGGCCTCCGCCGTGCACGGAAGAATGTGCCCTTCCTCGTCGCGGGCCGGTATGGCGAGGGCATAGGCCGGCCGCGTGACGGCGAGAGCCCCACCGGGCAGGACCATCACGCTCCGGCGTCGAGATCGACCTTCGCTTCGCGGTCCCAGAAGCGAAGCGCATGGCATGCCGTCACGAAGCCGTCCACGTCGGCATCCGTCTTCAGAACCATGCAGCCATCGTCGAGATCATCGGCCAGGCCAGCTTTCGCGAACAGCGCGATCGCTTCCGCGGCGTAGCCGATGAATTTGCAATGGGCGAAGGCGTCGGTCACGAAATCCCTGGCCGCCGCATCGCCCGCGAGCCGCGTCGCCCCGTCCGCCGAAATGATCACCGCCACCGCGTCGAACAGCACGGAGGGGCCGCCGTCGATCTTCTGCTGTGCCGGCAGAGCCCTGCCGTCGGAGAGAGTCACGCCGCCAATCTTCGGCGCGACGATTTCATAGATGGCCTTTTCCTTTTCCGCCGCCGTGACCAAGGCATCGAACAGGCCGGCGTCCGCCCCATCGGTCAAAAGGATGCCGAATTTGCGGCCGGCGAAGCTGTGGGGACCGTTCCTGACGATGCTCAGTGCGTTCGAGGGAGGCAGGTCGGCGATGACGGGACGGGCCGCCTTCGCCGGTTCGGGCAGCGGCAAGCCCAACCCGTTGGCGACCGTTGCCGCCAGGTTCTCGTCGATATGGCGCAGGTGCGAGACGACGCGGGCGCGGATATCCGCTCGCTCGACCTTGCTGAGTTCGAAGGTGATGGCGTCGCCGATATGTTTCTGTTCGATCGGCGTCTGGCTGATCACGAATTGCCGCGCCTGGCTGTAATGGTCGGCGAAGCTCTCGGGCCGGAGGCGGACCTTGGGGCCGGTTTCCTCCGCCGCGAAACTGCGGAAGCCGCGCACCGGGTCTTCGCGCGGGCCGCCGGCTTCGCCCCAGCTATTGGGTTCGTAATTGGCACGGCCGATCGGGTTGCGCATCGCCATGTGCCCGTCCTGCTGGAAATGGGCCATCGGGCATTTGGGCGCGTTGATGGGGATATGGGTGAAATTGGGGCTGCCCAATCGCTTGATCTGGGTATCGAGATAGGAAAAATTGCGCCCCTGGAGCAGCGGATCGTTCGAGAAATCAATGCCCGGCGGCACGTTCTGGGTGCAGAAGGCCACCTGCTCGGTCTCGGCGAAGAAATTATCGACCACGCGATTGAGCACCAGCCGGCCGACGATCCGTACCGGCACGTCTTCTTCCGGGATCAGTTTGGTGGGGTCGAGCACGTCGAACGCGAATTTCTCGGCGAAAGCCTCGTCGAAAAGCTGAACCCCGAGCTCCCATTCCGGGAAATCGCCGCTGGTGATGGCGTTCCACAGATCGCGGCGGTGAAAATCGGGGTCGGCGCCGTTGATCTTGACCGCCTCGTTCCAGACCACCGATTGCAGGCGCAGCTTGGGTTTCCAGTGGAATTTCACGAAGGTCGAGCGACCCTGCGCGTCGAGCAGGCGGAACGTATGCACGGCGAACCCTTCCATGAAGCGGAAGGAGCGCGGAATGGCGCGGTCCGACATGACCCACATGATCATGTGCAGGCTTTCCGGCGTCAGCGATATGAAGTCCCAGAAATTGTCGTGGGCCGACTGAGCCTGCGGAAAATCACGATCCGGTGCCGGCTTGACCGCATGGACCATGTCCGGAAACTTGATCGCATCCTGGATGAAGAAGACCGGGATATTGTTACCAACGAGGTCCCAGTTGCCTTCCTGCGTATAGAGCTTGACCGCGAAGCCACGCACGTCACGCGCCAGGTCGAACGAGCCCTTGGCGCCCGCGACGGTCGAAAACCGCACGAAGGCCGGCGTGCGCTCGCCGACGCGCTGGAAGATATCCGCGCGCGTTACGTCCGCCAGGCTGTCGGTCAGTTCGAAATAACCATGCGCGCCGTAACCACGGGCATGGACCACACGCTCGGGGATACGTTCATGGTCGAAATGGAAGATCTTCTCGCGAAAATGGAAATCTTCCATCAACGCGGGGCCTCGGGCGCCGTAACGTAGCGTGTTCTGGTCGTCGGCGACCGGCGCGCCCTGCGCTGTCGTCAGCGTCGCCACGTCGCCGCCGGCGACCTGATGCGTCTCGCCGCCGGCTCCCTTCGTCACCTCGCCGGCCCCGGCCGAGTCGGAAATTTTCTTCGGCGCCGCGCCCGGCTTCTTTCCCTTGGTGGTCATGATCTCTCTCCTCGTCGTCATTGCAGACAGGGCGCCGGGATCGCCGCTCCAGGGGATCGACCGCCACGCCCGACATCGTCCTGTTGCTACGCATGGCATGAGGAGAGGTTCCAAACTTATATCCGGTAAAAGCTGTTTTCCGTAATATCCTTGCCGATATAATATATATATTTTCTATTTATTCATCATGCCGACATAAAATAGCGAGCCGGAATCGTCAGATTGAACATCAAACAAGGACATATAAGATATAATTTTTCCTTTATCGGATGATATCAATGGAAATTTTTACCTATCGGATATTCGTTTTTCATTGATGGTGGCAGAATGGCGGCCCACTATCGGGATATTCCACTCCCTGCGCTGCCGGCCCATAGGAAACGCGTTCCTTCGTTTGCAGCCCGGAGAACTTTTCTCGCTGTCCGGCCTTGTCATCGGATGCGGTCGCGGGCCTGCAAAGAACATGAGGCCGCGTTCACTCTGGGGACCGGGAGCATCGACTATGCCGCGCGGCGACAAGTCCGCCTACACGGACAAGCAGAAGAGACAGGCCGAGCATATCGAGCAGAGCTACGAGCAGCGTGGCGTCAGCGAGGAAGAAGCCGAACGCCGGGCGTGGGCCACCGTCAACAAGGAGATCGGTGGCGGCAAGAAGAGCGGTTCCGGCAGGGGGCACGCCGTAACCCATGAACCTTCCCGCAAGGGCGGCAGGCTGGGAGGCGCGGCGGCCGCTGAACGCTCGCCGGAAGAACGCGCGGCATCGGCGAAAAAAGCGGCTGAGACCCGCAGGAAGAATGCCGGTCAATAGCAGATTTGGCACGCAGGCTCAGTCCGGGTGCCCGCAGGGCGAGCCATAAATCTTCCGCGAAAAGGGATAACATGTCGCCGTCAGGGCTGGATCGGGCGGCGCGCTGTGTGGAATGCCGCCCATGGGTCGGCGCGGCGCGCGGTAAGCCGCGTAAAGGCATTGTTGACCGTGAACTGCGCCGATCCGGTAATCTGCCCCAGTTCATCCCAGGACAGGGGCATCGAGACCGGGGCGCCGGCGCGGGCGCGGGTCGAGTATGGCGCGACGGAGGTCGCGCCCCGCTGGTTGCGCAGGTAGTCGAGCAGGATCTTCCCGTGGCGCTTCGCTTTGGTGATCGTCGCGATGTAGCGGTCCGGACGGTCGGCGGCCATTGTCTGGGCGAGCGTTCGGGAGAACGCCTTCACCTTTTCCCAATCCGCCTCGGGTTTCAGAGGCGCCACGACATGCAGCCCCTTTCCGCCGGAGGTCTTGACGAAGGGCGTGAGGCCGGATGCCTCCAGATGCTCGCGCACGTCGCGCGCGGCGTCGATGACCCGTTCCCAGGCCACGCCCTCGCCGGGGTCGAGATCCATGACCAGTTGGTCCGGCCGCTCCCAGTCGCGGCAGGCCGCGCCCCAGGGGTGGATTTCCAGCGCCGCCGACTGCACCAGACCCATGAGGCCGTCGAGATCGTCGATGCCGATCAGATGCTCTACCGTGTCGGTGGCCGGATCGTCCAATGTCCGGATGTGGGCGTTCATGCCCTTCCAGGCGTTCTTCTGGAAGAAACGCGGCCCGTCGATGCCTTCCGGGCAGCGCAGCAGCGCCAGCGGACGATCGACGATGAACGGCGCGATGCGTGGCCATATGGCGGCGTAGTAGTCGGCCAGACCGTCCTTGGTGATGCCGGCATCGGGCCAGTATAGCCGGTCCGGATGGGTCAGGGCGACGGTGCGCTTCTGTTCGGCCCCAGGTCGGGCGGAACCTGTTTCGGGAGCAGGCATTTCACTTACGACCTCCGATGCGGCTTGTCGTCGCGGATGCCCCGGAAGAGGGCGGGCCGCCGCCTGCCATCCGCCGTCCGGGCGCGAAACGCCTGGGCGCCATCATGGACCTGGATCAGTGCGTGCTTACGCGACGAAACAGCATCGGGGGGGATCGGCCGGGCGGCGTGGCCCCCCCCCCCCCCCCGCCCCCCCGCGAGGGTGTTTGTGTGCCGCGGTGGTATCGACCCATTGGGGGGCCCCCCCCGTTGGCGGTGAGGGGGGGCCC
>NZ_JBDNXE010000122.1:0-11635 GCF_047721585.1 Gluconacetobacter sp. | reverse complement strand
CGGGTGGAGCGTGGCGGTTCGGGCGCGCGGGCCTGGGCGGAGAGGTCCGGCCGGGGGGGCGGCACCGTGCCGTCCAGCGAGCCGTTCCAGCGACCGGTGGCGTCGGCGGCGGGACGGTCGGCCGGGGTGGCGGGGGCCGGCATCCGGCGGGCGAGGCGCATGGGCTGCCGGGCGATAGCGCGCAGGACCCGGCCGATCGCCTTCCATTCGCTCCGGGACAGGCCGATCCCCAGCGGTACCAGCAGGAGGGTCAGCAGCAGCCCGAGCACCCATACGGCCAGTCGCCCGGCCGGACCGAGCAGCGACATGCCCGCCTGGAGCGCGGTATGGGCGATCGACAGGCCGAAAGCGCCGCCCAGGCCGGATTCCGTGGGCCAGTGCGGGATGGGCAGGACCGGGGCCAGCATCGGCACGGCCGCCAGCAAGGCCCCCATGACCGGCATGGCGCACAGGATCGCCACCGCCCGCAGCAGGATCGACCCCATGGCGGCATGGCGGATCACCCGCCAGCCCCAGGCCATCATCGCCAGGATCGGCAGGGCGCAGGTAATGCCGACATTCTGCAACAGCACGTCCGCCAGGTAGGAGCCGGCCATGCCCAGCAGGTTGGTGGGGGCCTGGGTGCTGGCGGTGTTCATCGACGGGTCGAGCGGGTTGTAGCTCCACAGTGATGCGGCCAGCGCCAGGGCCAGAAGCCACAGCACCATGCCTCCCATCTCGGCCAGTCTCTGCCTTGCGGCGGAGCGGATGCGCGGGGCGTTCAGAGAGGCAGGAATGTAGCGGCCAAAGCTCGGCAAATGTTCGGGTCCTGTACGCTGGGGCCGTCGTCGCGTGGACCGGGCGGTTCCGTCACGACGGCTGGCACGATGAAGCGGACGGCCCGGCCGGGAGGGCGGCCGGTCCTGGGTCCGGAAACCGGGGAAGTATAGCCTGCCCTTTCCGGAATACAGAAGGGCGGTTCAGCCGTTATTGCGGCATTGTGCCGGCGGCCCGCCAGATCGAAAGCCGCGCCGCGCCGTGGTGGCGCTCGGCCAGCGGGGCGTCGGGCAGGATCGGGTTGCCGATGGGCAGGGGTTCGTCGGCGCCGGTCTCGATCACGATCAGTGCGTTGGGGGCGATCCAGCCCGTTCGGGCCAGGGCTGCCAGAGCCCGTTCCGGCAGTCCCTGGCCGTAGGGGGGGTCCAGCAGCAGCAGGCTGCACGGCTGGCCGGCGGCGGGTGGCCGGGTGACGTCGCCGGCGCGCAGCGTCGTGCGGTCATGCGCCCCGCAGGCCGCGATGTTGGCGCGCAGCGCGGCCAGGGCGGCACGGTCGGTCTCGAAGAACGTGCAGTGGGGCGCGCCGCGCGACAGGGCTTCCAGCCCCAGGGCGCCCGTGCCGGCGAAGCCGTCCAGCACCCGTGCCTCTTCCATCAGGCCGTGGCCGCCCCAGGGCGCATGCAGCAGCATGTCGAACAGGGCCTGGCGGACCCGGTCGGCGGTGGGACGGGTGGTGCGCCCCGGTGGCGCCGCCAGCGCGCGGCCACGCCATTGGCCGGCGACGATCCGCATCGGCCGGTCAGGACTTGCGTGACGGGCGCGGGGACGGCCCCAGTCCAGGGATCTGCTCGCGCAGTACTTTCCCCGGCACTTCCTCCAGCTCCGACCGTTGGAGGGTGCCGAGCTGGAACGGGCCGTAGGCGGTGCGGATCAGCCGGCTGACATGCAGGTTCAGGCCACGCATGACCTTGCGCACCTCGCGGTTCTTGCCCTCGCGCAGCGCCACCGTCAGCCAGGCATTGTCGCCCTTGCGGGAATCCAGCCCGGCTTCGATGGGGCCGTACCGTACGCCTTCGAAGACGCTGCCGTCGGCCAGCGCCTTCAACTGGGCCTCGTCCACCATGCCGAAGACGCGGACGCGATAGCGCCGCAGCCAGCCGTTGGACGGCAGTTCCAGCCGGCGGGCCAGTTCGCCGTCATTGGTCAGCAGCAGCAGGCCCTCGCTGTTCAGGTCCAGCCGCCCGATGCTGATGACGCGCGGCATGCCTTCGGGGAGCGAGGCGAAGACGGTCGGCCGGCCCTCGGGGTCGCGGTGGGTCGTCACCAGTCCGTCGGGCTTGTGGTACCGCCAGAGCCGGGTGCGCTCGGGCGTTTCGACGACCGCGCCATCCACCTGTACGACGTCGCTTGCCACCACGAAGGTTGCCGGATGGGTCACCGCCTCGCCGTTCAGGCGCACGCGCCCTTCCTCGACCATGCGTTCGGCGTCGCGGCGGCTGGCGATGCCGGAGCGGGCCAGCCATTTGGCGATCCGTTCGCCGCGCTCGGGCCGGTTGGTGTCGTCGCGCTTTGTCATCTCGATCCCGAAGCCTCTATCAGGGCGGAAAAAATACGTCTGTCTGCCATGGATATGGCGAATTCCGGGTGCCATTGCACGCCCAGGCAGAAGGGATGGCCAGGATATTCGATGGCCTCGGCTACGCCATCGGGCGCCACGGCGCTGATGATGGCTCGTCCCGGCTCGCGCACGGCCTGGTGATGGGCGGAATTGACGGCGATCCGCGTGGCGCTCGTGATGCGCGCCAGCATCGTGCCGGGCAGGATGTCCACCTCGTGGCCGGGTTCGTCGCGCGGATTGGGCTGTTCGTGCGCCAGCGCGTCGATCACGGTGTCGGGGATATGCTGGATCAGGGTGCCGCCCAGGGCGACGGCCAGCAATTGCTGGCCGCCGCAGATGCCCAGCACCGGCAGCCCGGATGCGATGGCGCCCTGTGCCAGCGCCAGTTCGGCGTTGGTGCGGCCGGTCTTGAGGGTGACGCTGTCGTGTCGCCGGTCCGTGCCGTACAGGGCCGGGTCGACGTCGAAGGCGCCGCCGGTAATCACCAGGCCGTCGAGCCGCGCCAGCATGGCGGGGGCGAGATCGGCCTGATGGGGCAGCGCGACGGGCAGGCCGTCGGCATCGGCGATGGCGTCCATATAATTGCAACGCAGCGCATACCATGGGAAGCGGGAATAGCCGCTCCCGTCTGGGGTGCCGGCTTCGCTGTCCAGGGTGACGCCGATCAGGGGGCGGGGTCGGATCATTCCGCCTGACCTAGAGGAATATCGTCGTCAGGGAAATCCGCCATGCGCGGAATGATGGGGCCGCGTGGAAAGGGCGGCGAGCGGCTCGGGGGGCCTGGGCCGTCATGTCGTCACGGGGTGTAGCGCACGCCGGCACCTGCGCCCCGCAGGACGCACGGTCATGGACGCGCGGTGCCGATGGGTCGGTCGTCTGGCGAATGCAGGGGCGCCCAGTCGGTCAGCCGTCGGAGACCATCGAATGCAGGCTCGCGGTAAGGGTATGACGGCCCATCAGTTCGGGTTCGCATGCGGAAAAGCCGATGACGATTGCCGCGGCGGCCAGGATCAACGTGAGCGTATTCATCGTCTGCCTCCTGCTCTCATATCGGTCCCGATTGTTTCAGGGACCGTTACCGGCGATGCCGTTACACTGTCAGTCGCAACCCGGTCTGTCCATTAAAATCAATATTTTTTCCCGATTTGCGTCGTTCGGTCCATTCTGGACGCCGCGCCGTCCTGTAATATGTTGTGAACGCTATGTCCTGCCCCGTTGCCGGCATAGGGGGCGATGGGATCTATGCGACGCGAACGCGGCCGACGAGGATGGAGTTTCATGATCGGGCGAGGACAGGACCTGATTTTCTGCGGTTTTGCGCCATATTCTGGTCGGGTGGTGCGCGGTGCCGGCTGAGGGCCGCCCCGCCGACCCGATGGCCATTGCGCTGGAGGAGGCGCGTGCCGCCGCGGCGCGGGGCGAGGTGCCGGTGGGGGCCGTGCTGCTGGGACCGGATGGCAGCGTGCTGGCCCGCGATGGCAACCGGGTGGAGGCCGCGCATGATGCGGGTGCCCATGCCGAGATGCTGGTCATGCGCGCGGCCGCCCGGCGGCTGGGCAGCCCGCGCCTGACGGGTTGCACCCTGGTGGTGACGCTGGAGCCCTGCCCGATGTGCGCGGCGGCGGCGGTGCATTTCCGGGTCGGGCGCATTCTGTTCGGTGCCTATGACCCCAAGGGGGGCGGCGTCGAGCACGGGCCGCGCCTGCTGGCACGGCCGGACTGCCTGCATCGGCCCGAATGGGTGGGCGGGGTGCGCGAGCGCGAGGCGGCACAGTTATTGCGCGATTTTTTTCAGGCATTGCGCGCGTGAGAATTTGCGGGAAATGCGGAGATAACGCATCCTTCATCGACAGGTACGGTACAGGTTGGGTTCGACCGCATACTATTCTGGACTGTACCTCAGGAAGGGGCGGCGTCTTGCCCGGCCGCTCCAGCAACAATCAGGAATGCTATGACTGACGAGTTTCAGCCCATGATGTCTTTCCGCCCGCGCCGGATGCGGGGCAGGGTTTTGGCCGCGCTGGTCGCCACGACGATGCTGGGCGGCGCGGCGCAGGCCGTGATGATGGACACGGCACGGGCTGACGAGACAGGCGTCATCCGTCCGAACACCCAGACCCAGACGCTGCCCAATTTCGTCAATCTGGTGAAGCAGGTGCGCCCTGCCGTGGTCTCCATCACCGCCAATATCCGCGCGGAAGACGTGGATGAAGAGGGCGGGATGCAGGGCCAGCAGCAGATGCCCTTTCCCTTCCCGTTTCCGTTCCAGATGATGCCGCAGCAGCAGCGTCGGACGATCGAGGCCAGAGGGTCGGGCTTCATCATCTCGGCCGATGGGTACGTCGTGACCAACAACCATGTGGTCAAGGGCGCGACCAAGGTGACGGTGACGCTCGATGACGGCACCACCCTGCCCGCCAAGATCATCGGGCGCGACCCCAAGACCGATCTGGCGCTGCTGAAGGTCACGACCCAGAGCAAGCTGCGCTTCATCGAACTGGGTGATTCCGACAAGGTGGAGCCCGGCGAATGGGTGGTCGCGGTCGGCAATCCTTTCGGGCTGGGCGGCACCGTGACGGCGGGCATCGTCTCGGCGCGCGGCCGCGATATCGGCGACGGGCCGTATGATTCGTTCATCCAGGTGGATGCGCCGATCAATCGCGGCAATTCGGGCGGCCCGCTCTTTACCCAGGACGGCAAGGTCGTGGGCGTGAACACCGCCATCCTTTCGCCCACGGGTGGGTCGATCGGCATCGGGTTCGCCATTCCTTCCGACGTGGTCAAGAACGTCGTCGAGCAGTTGCAGAAGACCGGCCATGTGACGCGCGGCTATCTGGGCGTGGTGGCGCAGGTGATCACGCCGGCCATGGCCAAGGCGCTGGGCCTGAAGCCGGCCGGCGACGGGGTTCCGCCCAGCGGCGCGCTGGTGGCCAGCGTCAGCAACAGCAGCCCGGCCGAAAAGGCGGGCCTGAAGGCCGGTGACGTGATTACCGCGCTCAACGGCCAGAAGATCGACAGCCCGCATGATCTGGCGGTCAAGGTTGCGTCGCTGCCGCCGGGTACTTCGGTGACGATCGCCTATCTGCGCAACAACGCGGCGCAGACGGCCTCGGTGAAGATCGCGAACCTGTCCAGCGCGTCGTCGCCCGATGGCTCGGTTGGTGACAGGAGCGAGGCCGGCGGTCCGCGTCTGGGGGTTTCGCTTTCGCCGCTTACGCGCGATCTGCGCCAGCAACTGGGGCTGGATGGTTCGGTGCGTGGCGTCGTCGTCAGCGATGTCCAGGCGGGGTCGGTGGCCGAGCAGGCGGGTATTCGCGCCGGTGACGTGATCCAGGCCGTCGGCAACAGCCCGGTCGATAATCCGGGAGCCACGGTGACCGCCGTTCGGGCCGCCCTGAAATCCAACCAGTCGGTGTTGCTGCGTGTGCTGCGCGGTGGCCAGAACCTGTTCATCGCCGTGACACCGGGTTCGTCCGATGACAGTGGCGCGGCCGGTAGCGACAACGACAACGATAACGACTGACCGGTAGTGGCGCCGCTCCCGCGGGGGGCGGCGCCGTTTCGGGCGCACGGTTGCTGAACGGGTAAGGGATTTTCTGTTCTTCTTTTGAAAAGAACCGAAAATAAGACTAGATTTCCGAAAGTGTCTCCAGAAGTGCGTCAACATCCTCGATGCGGGTGTAATAGCTGGTGACCAGGCGGATGACGGTGCCATCCACACCTTCCGGCGTGTCCCAGTCGTGGAAGGCGAATCCCGCAGCGCGCAGATGGGCGATCGCCCGGTCGGGCAGCAGGACGAAGATTTCGTTGGCCTGGGTTTCGTAGAGCATCCGCGAGCCGGGGTGGCGGAACAGGCCGCCGGCTAGGCGTTGTGCCATGGCGTTGGCGTGGCGGGCGTTGTTGAGCCACAGATCGTCTTCCAGGCATGCCAGAATTTGCGCGCTCAGGAACCGCTGCTTGGACCAGTCATGGCCGGAGCGCTTGCGGCGGCGGGCGAATTGTTCGGCGTGTGCCGGGTTGAAGAAGACCACCGCCTCGGCGGCCATGGCGCCGTTCTTGGTCATGCCCAGCGACAGCACGTCGATGCCGGCCTTCCATGTCGCTTCGGCCGGGCTACAGCCCAGATGGGCGATGGCGTTGGCCAAGCGAGCGCCGTCCATATGCACCGCGAGATTCCGGCTTCGGGCTCTGGCCGTCAGTTCGGCGATGTGGGCGGGCGGGTAGACAGTGCCCCATTCGGTGGCCTGGGTCAGGCTGAGTGCCGTCGGCAGGGGATTGTGCACGTCGTCGGCGGGCAGGCGGCCGAGCTTGTAGGACAGGGCCTCCGGTGTCATGCGTCCGTCTTCGGACGGGATGGTGACCAGCCGGGCGCCGCCGGTGAAGAAATCCGGTGCCGCGCACTCGGACTGGGCGATGTGGGCGCTTTCGTCGCACAGGATCGCGGCATAGGGGGGCGCGAGGGCGGCCAGCGCCAGCGCGTTCGCCGCCGTGCCGGTGGCGACGGGGAAGACCTTGACCGGGTGTTCGAAGATATCCGCCACCACGTCGTCCAGTCGCGCCGTCCAGGCGTCGCCGCCATAGGCGGGGGCGGCATCCGCGTTGGCGGCGGCCAGGGCGGACATCACGGCGGGACAGGCCGGAACGACATTGTCGCTGCTGAAGTTCTTGCGTATCTGCTCCACCACGCTATTCCCCTGCTCTTTCCGTTCCCGTTGTCCGGAGTGCCGCATGACCGAGCCAGCTTCCGCCGAAACAGCGTCCGTTCGCAACCCGTCCGCGCGCCTGATCGACGGCAAGGCATTCGCGGCGAACCTGACGCAGACGATCGCACAGGAGGTCCGCGCGTTCCATGACCGCTATCAGGTGACGCCCGGTCTGGCGGTGGTGCTGGTAGGCAACGACCCGGCCAGCGAGGTCTATGTGCGCAACAAGGCGCTCCAGACCCATCGCGCCGGTATGCGCTCGTTCATGCACATGCTGCCCGAAACCACGTCGCAGGGCGAGTTGCTGGCGTTGATCGGGCGGTTGAATCAGGACCCGGAAATTCACGGCATTCTGGTGCAGTTGCCGCTGCCTGCGGGGCTGGACCCGGTGGCGGTGACGAATGCCATTCATCCCGACAAGGATGTGGACGGTCTGGGCGAGGTGAATGCCGGCCGGCTGGCGCTGGGCCAGCCGGGTATCGTGCCCTGCACGCCGCTGGGCTGCCTGATGCTGCTGAAAGCGGAACTGGGCGACTTGCGGGGCCTGCATGCGGTGATCATCGGCGCGTCCAATCTGGTGGGGCGGCCGATGGCGCGGCTGCTGCTGGCCGAGGGCTGCACCGTGACGGTCGCGCATATCGACACGCGCGAGCCCGCCGCGCTGGCGCGGCAGGGCGATATCCTGGTGGTGGCGACCGGCTGCAACGGGTTGGTGCGCGGTGACTGGATCAAGCCCGGCGCGACCGTGGTCGATGTGGGCATCACTCGCATCTCGCTGCCCAACGGCAAGACGCGGCTGGTGGGCGACGTGGCGTTCGATGAGGCCGTGACCCGTGCGGGGCGGATTACCCCGGTGCCGGGCGGTGTCGGGCCGATGACGATCGCCTGCCTGCTGAACAATACCCTGGCGGCTGCCCGGCGCATTGTCGGCGCGGCCTGAGGGCGGCGGAGGGATGACGATGCGCCTGTCGGTCGAACTGATTCCGCGCGATGCGGAGGCCCTGCTGCGCGACGCGCAGCAGGTTCGCACGCATTTTCCGTTGGCCGACACGTTGAACGTGCCCAGCCTGATGCGCTTTCCGATGCAGGGGTGGCAGGCGGTGCCGCTGCTGCAACCGGTCCTGCCGCGTGTCGTGCCGCATATCCGGGCCATCGATATCGACCCTGCCGGCCCGCTGCCGGGGGTGGATATTCCGGGGCTGACGGAAGTGCTGGTGGTGCGGGGCGATCCGCCGGCCGATCTGAGCCGCCGGACCTTTCCCAATTCGTCGGAAAGCGTGATCCGCCGCTATCGCCGCGAGGCGCCGCATCTGACGGTCTATGCCGCCTTCGATCCGTGGCGGCATGCGCCGTGGCGTGAGATGGAGGCGGTGACGCGCAAGAAGGAGGCCGGGGCCGCCGGCTTCTTTACCCAGCCGGTGTTCGACATGCGAATGCTGGAGCTGTGCATGGGCTGGCTGGAGGGGGAAACCGTGTTCTGGGGGCTTTCGCCGGTTATCGGGCCGAAATCGCGCTCTTATTGGGAGACGACGAACCATGTCGTTTTTCCCCACGGTTTCGACCTGACGCTGGAAGCCAACATTGCATTCGCGGTTCGGGCGATCCGTGCCGTCCGGGCGGCGGGGGGGCATGTCTATCTGATGCCGCTGCGGGTGAGCCTGGCCGCCTATCTGGGGCCGATCCAGCAGGCGCTCGGCTGATACGGCGCGGGGTGGGGACGGGTTACGTCCGCGCTGCAATTCCGTTAGCCTCGGGGAAAGAATCTGTTTTCCCCGAGAGGTCCTGATCGTGCCGTACCACCGTCCATGTCCACGCCTGTCCATCAGGCCAGGGTTTCAGCCGGGGATCGCCGGTACCATGACCGCGATCGGGCGTGTGCTGGGCGTCGCCATGCTGATCGTGGGCGGCGTGGCGCCCGCGCTTGCCGAAGAGGCGACACCGGCCGCCGCATCCGCCATGCCGCCGCCGGATCCGGCCCGTATCTTCGCCCCGCTGGCCTATCCGATGCCGGCCGGCAGCACGCGGTCGGCCGGTGGCGTGCCGGGTGGCGCCTATTGGCAGAACAGCGTCGATTACGAGATCAAGGCGGCGATCGACCCCACCAACCGCCTGCTTTCTGGCAGCGAAATCATCACCTACGCCAATAACAGCCCCGATGCGCTGGACGTGCTGTGGGTGCAACTCGACCAGAATATCTATCGTGACGGTTCGCGCGGCAATTTCGTCAATCCGCAGCGCCATGGCGATCATACCGACGGCGATGTGATCGAAAGCGTGTCGATCGAACAGGACGGCAAGAGCATCCCGGTTACGCCCGTCATCTCCGACACGCGGATGCAGGTGCCGTTGCCCACGGCGCTGGAGGGCAAGGGCGGCAAGATCCGGCTGAAGATCGTCTGGCACTATACCATTCCCGGCCCCTCGGGCGGGCGCACCGCCGTCAGTTCCACCCGCAACGGCGATATCTACGAGGTGGCGCAATGGTATCCGCGCATGGCCGTCTATGACGACGTTCGCGGCTGGGATACCGCGCCCTATCTGGGACAGGAGTTCTTTCTGGACTACGGCGATATCGATTACAGCGTGACCGTGCCGTGGAACTTTACCGTGGTCGGGTCCGGCGCGCTGCTCAACCAGGCCGATGTGCTGACCCAGACCGAGCGCGACAGGCTGGCGCAGGCCGCGAAGAGCGACGAGCGGGTGATGATCCGCACCGAAGCCGATATCCACGACCCCAAGAGCCATCCGGCCCAGACCGGTACCAAGACCTGGCATTTCCGCATGAACAACACGCGCGACGTGGCGTTCGCGGCCTCGCCGGCCTTCCTGTGGGATGCGGCGCGTCTGAACCTGCCGCCGGTGGTGGTCGAGCCGGGTCATGCGCCGGTACTGCGTCTGGCGATGTCGGCCTATCCGGTGGAAGGCGCGGGACCGCATCAGTGGGACCGCTCCACGTCGTATGTGAAATACGCGATCGAATATTTCTCGCGTCGCTGGTACCCCTATCCGTGGCCGAACGCGATCAATCTGGGCGGGCATGGCGCGGCGATGGAGTATCCCGGCATCGTTTTCGACGGCATGAGCGACAAAGACCCGGAACTGTTCTGGGTCACGGCGCATGAACTGGGCCATGACTGGTTCCCGATGGTCGTGGGCTCCAACGAACGCCGCCATGCGTTCATGGACGAAGGATTCAACACCTTTATCGACACCTATGCGTCGGACGATTTCAATTCCGGCGAGTTCGCGCCTAAGCACGATGTGGAGTTCGCGCCCGCTACCGGAAAGCCGGCCGAGGATATCCTCTCGGTGCTGCGCGACCCGGCCGCGCCGCGCCTGATGACACCTTCGGACCTGATCCCCGAGCACTATCGGCATCCGGTCACCTACTTCAAGGCCGCCTATGGGCTGAAGCTGCTGCGCGAGCAGATCCTGGGTCCGGAGCGGTTCGACCGTGCCTTCCGTCGTTACATTGCGATGTGGGCCTATCGCCACCCCACGCCTTCGGATTTCTTCCGGCTGATGGACAGCGAGACGGGCGAGGATCTGTCGTGGTTCTGGCGGGGCTGGTATTTCAACAACTGGGGGCCGGATTATGCGGTGAAGTCCGCCACGCCGACCGGCGAGGGCGCGGCGCCCGGCTTGCTGGTGACGGTGGACAACAAGGGCTGGCTGCCGCTGCCGGTGACGTTGCAGGTGAGCTATACCGATGGCACCAACGCGCGCCTGACCATCCCGACCGAAGCCTGGTACCTGCGCAACGAGATCGAACTGACGATTCCGGGTTCGCGCACACCCCAGGCGGTTACCCTCGATCCGGGGCATGACATTCCGGACCTGAACCGTGCCGACAACACGCTGACCCTGGCCCCGCCCCAGCCCGCTCCGCCGGCCGCGCCGCCCGCGCGCTGAGGCCGGGGATCATTCGGGAATGGGGGCTGGTGCGCGTATATCGCCAGCCCCGGTTCCCGGACGGGTTCTACAGCCAGTCGCGCGCGCGGATCAGGGCCAGCGCGGCCAGCGTGACCATGCAGGTGATTTCGCCATCGCGAATCATCCGGTCCAGTTCAGTCAGTTTCATCGTGTGACTGGTCAGGTCCGCCTCGGTTGCCTCTGGTCGGGGCATGCCCTGCGTCAGGCCGGTCGCCAGATAGACATGGCCGCGTTGGGTGGAATAGCCGGCCCCCTGATACAGGATGCCCGCATGGCGCAGTCGTTCGGCATGCAGGCCGGTTTCTTCTTCCAGTTCACCCCTTGCCACCGTTTCGGGATCGGCGTCGGGCCGATATTCCCACATGCCCATCGGCAGTTCCCACAACCGCGCCCGGATCGGGTATCGATACTGGCGCACCAGCGTCACGGTGGGGCCGTCCGGCCCTTCGCCCAGCGGCAGGATGACGACAAAATCCCCCCGCTCGACCACGCCGTAGAGCCCTTCGCCGCCATCCGGCCGGCGGATGATGTCCTCGCGCACGCGGGTCCATGGATTTTCGTAGGCGATCCGCGAGGACAGGGTGACGAAGCCGCCCGTATCTTCGGGGATGGGGATGGGGATGGG
>NZ_JBDNXE010000121.1:0-11849 GCF_047721585.1 Gluconacetobacter sp. | reverse complement strand
GGCGCGAATATCTCAGCGTGAAGCTGGACGATCCGACCCTTCCCGGTCCGATCTTTGCCAGCCTCTTCGAAGAGGAAGGGGGCAGCTACAACCTGGTCTGGAGCCGCCAGCGCCCGCGCAACGGGGACTGACCACCCCCGGCCCCTCCGGTTCGCCGGAGGGGCTTTCTTCTTCAGGCCAGTTATGGCTTCCCGCCGGTCGGTGCATCTTCTGTCGCGACAACGTGGCTTTCATCCAGTAATGCAGCCGGCCGCACGTCCAGCGCCTGCGACGCATGCCACAGCGAAAGCAGCGTCGCGTTCTGGCGTCCGGTCTCGATCCAGCTGATATAGGCGCGGTCGACACCCATCCGTTCCGCCAGGGCTTCCTGGCTGAGACCGGCGGCGCGTCGCAGGCGCCTCACGTTCGCGCCGAAGAGTCCTCGGATGTCCATCCGCAGGATAGGAACGATTTGTGTATTATCGCGCTACGTATTATAATACACGGGCGGTTTCTCTCCCGCCGGAGCGATGCTCCGCAGGTATCACGTGATGCCGGAAAAACCGGCCTTTCACGCCCATGCGGCCTGAATCCTTCATCTCCATCTAAATGATCCCGATCAGGCCGGATATTTGCGGGATCACCTCCCTGAGTCTTCGGGACTACCCGTTCCGGTTCCGCACCGGATACTGGGTCGAATCCATGACATATCGGGGGAGGGGGACGTGCCGACAATCCGGCCGTGGGATGCCGCACCCCTTCGTCGCGCCTACGCCGGGCTCGACACTGCCGGTCTCGCCCAGGAATGGCTGCGACACAATCCGGCCTACCGGCGCGATCATGCCGCAACCATGACGACGGGCAAGGTTGACGCCGAGGTATGGCGCGCTTTTGCCCGTCGCTGGGGGTTGCGTTTTCCCTGTTGACCCTGATCTCCCCGCCTGGCTTGCCCCAGCTTTCTGGGATCCGGACATCGCGCCGGAGGTCGCTGTGCGTGGCGACGGGGGTGACATTCTGTCCCGCCTCGCGCCCTCCGCGCGGGCACGACATGACGGTCCCGATGGCATCCATCTCGTGCTGGACAGTGCGGCGGGTCCGCTGCGCTTTGTCATAGTCGTCGATCGGCAGCCCGATGCGTCAGGAACCTGGTTCGTCATCGATGACGGGCACCTCCCGACCCGCCTGGCCTGCGTGGCACGCTTCGGGCGCCTGCTCGCCGGCCAGATGCCCGGTCCCCTTCCCTCCACCTTGCGCTTGAGTCCACAACAGAAACTCCGCCAGATCCGCATGCTCTGCATCTTGGAAGGCCGGCGCATGGGAGTGGCGACACGCCGGATCGCGGCGGGCATCTACGGCGAGCGCATCCTGCACCTGTCCCGCAATGAGTGGCGTGCCAGTTCATGGCACCGGGCTTTCTACCGCGATCTCGACGGCGCCGCGTTCTACCAGAACGGCGGCCACATCGCCCTCCTTCAGGGGCTGAAGCAGGGGGGTGACAGTCTCGCGGCCTGAACTTTGTCATCCCTCCCCACAGCTCATTCTCCGGCAGCGTCCTCCCATGAGCCGCGACATTCCGCACGCGGCCCGATCCACCGGGAGGACGACCCCATGCGTGTCCAGCCGACACTGCCACCGCGCTATCTGCGCACCCCGGACGCGGCCAATTTCGTTGGCCTGTCCATCCGCACCCTCGAAAAGCACCGGAGTTGCGGCACCGGTCCGCTCTACCGCCAGCTTGGCGGCCGGATCGTCTATGCCGTGGAAGACCTGTGCGCCTGGGCCGATCTGAACGTCAGGCTCTCCACCGGAGACGGTGGCGGCATACCGATGCCATCCGATCCCCGTGCGTATCTCGTGCGATTGCAGGCCAGGGTCCGTCGGGCAGCGCGGCGGAGTGCCGGACGATGATGCCGGCGACTGACAACTGGCGCCAGCCCGACCGGCGCTTCGTGGTCTCCGGGCCTGCCAGCCCGCGTGACATCCGTGATCTGATGGATCGTCCGTTCTTCGCGCTCGGGAAAATACCGCGTCATGAGCCGATCCGTCACCGGTCCGGCTACAGCGAAGTTCACGTCGTGTCCTCCGGCGATGCCGGGCTGGCGACACTCATGGATGCCGACGTGCTGCTCTGGCTTGCCGGGCAACTCAGGGGCGCGCTGAACGAGGGACAATGGATTTCCCGCCATGTCCGTTTCACGCCCTGGCGTCTGTTCCAGGATCTCGGCTGGGATGCTGGCGCGCATCAGTACCGACGCCTGCGTGGCGCGCTGGCCCGTCTCGCGGCTACGACGGTGATGACGAATATCCGCAATGGCCCGGACTGGCGGGAACGTCCGTTCGCCTGGGTCAGTCATGTCCGTATCTCCCGCGACGATGGCGTCGCTCTGACCCTGCCGGACTGGTTCCTCGCCGCTGTCACCGAGCCCACACGCGTGCTGACCGTGCATCCGGCCTATTTCCACATGCGGAGCGGAATCGGACGCTGGCTTTACCGGTTCGCCCGCCGACGTGTCGGACGGCAGAAGGGACGATGGCTGTTCGATTTTACCGAATTGCATGGCCGTTCCGGCACACTGATGCAACGATATGATTTTGCGCTCGCGCTGGGAAAGATCGTTCGGGCGCAATCGCTTCCGGGATACCATCTTTCGACCTGTCTGCGACATGGCACCGACTATCTGCGGATTGAAGCAACGACGCCGTCCACAGGGCCTGTGGAGAAGCCTGTGGAACCACTCGTTGCCACAACGGTGGAAAGACACGTTGGAACAGATACGGTTGTATCGTTGGGTCGTTCAAAAAACCACTACGTAACCCATTGTTCCGTAAGAAAATCCGCGAGCCGTAACCTCTTAACTTATAAGTACAATACTATAGGTAGTAGTACGAAGGGTATTTTTCGCGATAATTTCGACCTGTCCGGACAGGGCAAAAAAGAGGCTCGGGAAGCGGTCGCGGATCGCGGGGCAGGTGTCCCATGACCGCCCCCTCTTTCCGATCGCAGGGCGACGCGCTCACGACGGTCGAACTGACCTGGATCGAGAAGCGCATCGAACACTGGGTCCGCTTCGGCCACCCCGCCGAGGATCGCATTCTCGACCGTCGGCGCAGGCTGATGAGCTTCACGCCGGACAGCGTGTTCGCGTTCATCCGCTGGGCCGCGAACGATTTCGGAACCGTCGTGTCCTGCATCGACATCGTGCGCGCCGTTGAGGCTCAGGAAGCCTGCCAGACGGTGCCCTTCGTGCGGCCCGGTGGTGAGAGTCTGCTGCGGCAGAGCGGCTGGCCGAAGGTACGTCGCGTACTGGAGGCCATCGACGGCGTCGAGGTACTGGGGATCGATCCCGCGGCCGCCTGTCCCGATCACTGGCGGCATCTGCACCACCGGCTCACGGCAGTGCAGGAGCCACGTCCCTACACGCGGGAGCGCCACGAGGCGTGGCTTCGCAGGAGGGCCATGTCATGACCCGGCGTGCATGGTTCTTCACCACGTATTTCGCCGTGCTCGGCGTGGGCACCTCGCTGGCGTTTCATCCCGCGCCCCGCTGGGTCTGGAACGAAACGGCGAGTGTCCCAGTCGGGCTGTATCGCATCCAGTCCACCGTCCCGATCCATGTCGGTGACATCGTCGCGCTCCGCCTTTCCGAGCGCGAAGCGACGCTGCTGGCGACACGCGGCTATCTGCCTTTCGGCGTGCCGCTGCTCAAGCCTGTGGCGGCACTCGCCGGGCAGAGCGTCTGTCGCACCGGCATGCACGTCACGATCGACGGAAAGGCCGTCGGTGACGCGAAGACCGTCGATCATCGGGGCCGCAAGCTGCCGGTCTGGCAGGGGTGTCAGCATCTCGGGCCGGGGCAGGTGTTCGTCATGAACGCCGCCGTGGCGACCAGTCTGGACGGTCGGTATTTTGGCGTCCTGCCTATGGATACCATCATTGGCCGTGCTGTGCCCGTGCATGTCCGGACCGGTGAAGCCGAGCCACCGCCGCCGCATTTCAATCCCCTCCCGGAGCCGGATGATCCCGTGCGGAAGGGACTGCTCCTGGCCCCGCCCATGATGCCCGCGAAAGAGAGCGAACCACCCATCCAATGATGGTCGCCCGGCTATTGAATTCCTTGTCATTTCCAGCCTGTCTGAAAGGACTTTTCCCATGAGCCAGATCGGATTTTTCACCCGCACCGCCGAGGGTTTCGTCGGGCGCGTGCGCACCCTGTTGCTGGATGCCGAACTGACCTTCGTGCCAGCGGAAAACAATGGTGCCGAGCATGCACCCGATTACCGCATCCATTTCGGTGATGGAGAGTCCGGACCCGAACTGGGCGCGGGATGGAAACGCACCGGGGAACGTGCCGGTGAATACATTTCCGTCGTCCTGGACGATCCCAGTTTAATGCAGCCAATCCGCGCCACGCTGTTCCAGGCCGGTCGCGGTGGACGTGAATGGCAACTTGTGTGGAACCGCCCCACGAAACGTCAGGGAGGCCGGGAATGAATGCCCGGTTTTTCATGTCCGCCGGCATGCTGGCCGTGCTCGCGCTGTCGCTCTCGCCCATCCCGGTCCAGGCGCAGGATTTCGACGATCTGGTGCGTCAGGCGGCGGAACGGAATGCGATCCCGGCAACGTGGGTGCGGGCGGTTTTGCAAGCCGAAAGTGCCGGAGATTCGCGTGCGGTATCTAGCGCCGGTGCGATGGGCCTGATGCAGTTCATGCCGGGGACCTGGAAAGATGTCCGGCGCACTCTTAATCTGGGCAATGATCCCTTCGATCCGCATGACAATATCGCGGCCGGGACAACCTATCTGCGATGGCTGCACGATCGATATGGCGATGCAGGTTTCCTCGCCGCTTACAATGCCGGCCCCGGTCGTTATGACGAGCATCTGGCAACCGGTCGACCATTGCCTGCCGAGACGATTTCCTATGTTGCGTCTGTCGTCCGGCTGATCGATGGCCCATCATTCAGCGTGCGTTTTTCCATCACTCCAGCGCGTGACTGGACTTCTGCCACACTCTTCATTTCCGGCAGCGAAAATGCGTTTCGATCGTCTTCTCAAAGCATTTTTTTAAGCAAAGCCGGGCAGGCGATTTTCACTCCGTCCGCGCTCTTCGCAGGGCATGTCCGTGGCGTGCCCGGAGTGGGTTCGACACTGGGGGCGGAGCGGGGGAGGTGAATCATGAAAACCCCGGAAAACCAGCAGAAAAAGGAGGGCAGAAAAAGGAGGGCTGGATAAAAGGCCGCACATTGCGGCTCGGTTGGGGTGGCTGTTTTCCGGGGTTTTTGAAGTCTTGTTGCGAGGTGCGTGGATTTCTCGCACCTCGCGACAAGGTGTCATCTCTTTGATCCGGCGCGATCTTTCGCGCGGTGCAAGGCAGTTTTCATGAACAGGGACGAGGAATTCCGGGTCCGGCCTGGGCGTATCCGCTCAACCCGCGCCCAGCAGGCGCGGCCCTTCGTGACGCAGGTGCTGGCGTCCGTGCAGCGGGCCGGTGGCAGGGTGTCCCGCGCGGGGAAAATCAATGCCGGGCGTCGATCCAGTTTCGGGCGCGGCAGGGCAGCCGCCCATGCCGCCAATCGCCTGCTGACCAGCCGTTCGCGGGGCGTCGTGATCAAGGCCCGCGTCGTGCGACATGCACCGCGCGCTACGCCTCTGGCGGCACATCTTCGCTATCTCCGTCGGGAGGGCGTGACGCGGGACGGTGAGGATGCCCACCTGTTCGGCAAGGACAGCGACGACATCCGCGCCTCGGACTTCGCCGAACGCTGCGATGGAGACCGCCACCATTTCCGCTTTATCGTCTCGCCCGAGGATGCGCCGGAGATGTCGGACCTGCGGGCTTTTGCGCGCGACCTGATGGGGCAGATGGAAACCGATCTCGGCACGAAACTCGACTGGGTTGCTGTGGACCATTGGAATACAGCGCATCCCCATTTGCATATCATCGTCCGGGGTGTGGCGGAGCATGGGTCCGATCTGGTGATCGCACGTGATTACATCCGCGAAGGCATGCGCGCCCGTGCCCAGGATCTGGTGACGCTGGAACTCGGGCCACGCACGGATCGCGGCATCCACCAGGCGGTCGAGCGGCAGGTGAACGCCGACCGCTGGACACAATTGGACCGCCAGCTTCAGAGGGACGCGGGGCAGGATGGTGTCATCGATCTCGGGCGCGCGCCGGGCGAAACGCCGGACGCCTTCGCCACCGTGAAGCTGGGCCGGTTGCGCCGTCTGGAGACTATGGGGCTGGCGCACCAGGTCGGGCCGGATCGCTGGCGGATAGACGAGAATGCCGAGGCAACCTTGCGGGAGATCAGCGAGCGCAACGACATCATCAAGCGCATCCACCAGGGGCTGGCGGAGCAGAAGATCGATCGTGCCGCGTCATCATGGGTCATGGCCGCCGAGGACACCACCGATTCCGTCATCGGCCGGCTGGTGGATCGTGGCCTGGATGACGAACTGCGCGGCACGGCCTATGCGGTGATCGACGGGATTGATGGGCGCACGCACCATGTCCGTCTGCCGCACCTCGAAGCCGCAGGCGATGGGGCGGTTGGCTCTATCGTGGAACTGCGGCGTTTCACCGACAAACAGGGACGTGACCGTGTCGCGCTGGCTGTGCGCTCGGACGTCACGCTGGATCTGCAGGTGACGGCTGAGGGTGCCACCTGGCTCGACCGGCAGGCCATCGCGCGGGAACCTCTTGTCCTCGCGTCCACCGGGTTCGGCGCCGAGGTGAAAGAGGCGATGGAAAAACGCACGGATCATCTGGTGGAACAGGGGCTAGCCAGCCGCGACGGCGGGATTATCCGCTACGCCCGGAACCTGGTCGCCACGCTGCGTCAGCGGGAACTGGAGACGCTGGGCCGAAGCCTCGCCGGGAAGTCGGGGATCCCTTTGCGGCGGAGCGGGGAGGGCGATCCCGTTACCGGCACCTACCGTCAGCGTTTCAACCTGGCGTCGGGCCGGTTCGCCATGATCGATGACGGGCTGGGCTTCGAACTGGTGCCGTGGTCGCCGTCGCTGGAAAAACAGCGCGGGCAGGAGGTGTCGGGTATCATGCGCGGCGATGGCGGGATCGACTGGTCGTTCGCGCGGAAACGCGGGCTTGGATTGTAAATTAGTTGAGAATAAGCATATTTTATCCACAGTAGTAAAAGCAGGGAGGCGGCAATGCCAAAAGTTCAGGCAGGGAACTTGATTCTTGAGGTTCCTGACTCGTTCGAACATGAAGGTGAGGATGTGGAGATCTCACGTTCGGATATAACTCCTGTGTGGAGCGAAGACGCGACTGACGACGATGATCCTATTGGTTTTGAGATAAGTCTCGAACTTGAGAATCAAGGAACCGTAGTAATAGGTGTGGTAGGTGACGCTTACGGGGAAGCTCAGGTGCTGGATGGTCCAGTTAATGAGCCTGATGATTATGACCATCCGGATGACCGCCCTTATGATACGCGTTTTATGCCCCCCGACGACTTTGTGGAGCGGGTAAGCATTTCCTTGGCCGAGTAAATAATTTCTTGTTAAAATTGATCTTGCCGGAAATTCTTAGGTTTGAGGCGTAAAATTAGGGTGATCTGACCGGTCTTCAGAGATGCTCGGCATGTTGGGGCAGTGCGCGATGTTCCTGGCGTTCCCAGGTTTCGATCAGGAACAGTGCCAACGAACTTGCCGCATTGATGGCAAGCCGAGCAATCCGGGCGTCCATGCGCCGGAAACCCTTTTCGCGACCATGCGCATCTCCGCCGTGCGTTCGTAATGCGCCAATGCCTTTGGCAACGGAGGTGAGACCACTGAGCGTCTGACGGATGTCCGCTTCTATTTCCGACGGGAGATCGGTACGCCCAGGAGATAGGCCAAGGGGTATCTGCACAGCGCGGATCAGCCCATCAATATCCTTTTTGGGCGGCAGTGGCAGGGCAAGTTCCACGAGGATCGAACGGCACACCGCCTCAATCAGGGAACAGGCCGCTGTCACCGCATCTTCCGGATCGCTTTCCAGATTGGGGAGAGCCCGTGCGATTTCCATCTGGACCGTGTCGAAATCCAGCGTGGCCACTTTCTTGATAAATGGTTCGACAATTCCGCCGGCTCCCTGACGCTCTGTCAGAACAGCCTTCCCGCCGACGATAACGACGGCCAACTGGTCAGCTCCAAGAGCCTTGTTGAGATGCTCGCGTACAGCGGTCGCTCTGTCAGGATGCTCCAGATAGGTGCGGGGGTCACAGACCTGTTCGATAATCCGGGTGAGATAGACCTCAGCGTTACCATCAGGGTGGTTGGCGATCCTGCGGAGGAAGTCAGTTGTGGCCGGGACGCGCGAACTCGCGCCAATACGCATATCGAGGCCACAGTTGAGAAAGAACTGCTCGATTTTGGGGCCTGAGCGATAGATACCAATTGGTGGTGTATTATCGTTTCCGGCACCCCCCGTGATCGTATTGACCAAAGCTTTGATAACAAACGGAGAGAACTTGCCGGTCATGGCTTCATCGCGAGCAGGGTGAGAACGGTCTGCTTTCGGTCCATCCAGGCGGCGGCCACCTGACTGCGCCATGCGATCATGTCATGGATCCGTTGATAATCATCGGCGATATTGCGAGTGAAGATTGGTTCGTGATGTGCGATCCGGTTCCTCAGACGTCGAATGATCTGGAGGTCCGCATAGGCCGCTGCCCGCAATTGCGGTATCGTTTGTCCTGATGGGGCTCCGGGGAAACAGTTACGCAAATGTGTGTTCCAGATGCGACTGTCCTGACCGGCAGTGAAAATGTTCTCCCAGAATGCAAACTTTAATTCGGCTATAATTTTGCCGGTGGTAGGCAGTATCGCGGCGCGAGCTTGAAGATCGATCGCCGGGTTATATCGTGCCCGACCCTTCGGGCGAGGCAGGCTTCGGATGAAACCATTGTTCCATGGCCAGTTGGCACCATGGACGTGCTCAATCGCTTCAGCGATGCCATTGCGGACAGCAACTTCGCAGACCTGAAGCGGGATGATCAGCGCCGATGAAACGTCGAGATTCCACTCATAAAGCGCGAGAGCTTTTTCCCGGTCGTTGCCCATGGCTTGCAGGTATGTTGCAAAGCGTGGTGCGGAAATGACGACGGGCAGATCCTGTATCTCGGCCGGGGAGAAAGGCAATGAGGAGTTCCTGTAGGCACGATATTGACGGTGGCATCAGAGCCACGATATAAGAACGTAGCGGCTTTGAGAACGCGGGCTTATGCCCCCCCTCATCGTCCAAGGATATATTAAGGCTCGCCGAAAGGCGGGCCTTTTTCTTTATATTGCCCGTCAAGCGCCTTGGCCAGAGTGACTATGGCGGGCAGTTCAAAGCGTTGGAAATTCATCGCTCAGGAAGCCGTGCCCTGTGTGCAATGCGTTCACGGCATCAATCACATGGTCGAGCTTCCGCTGTTCCTCCGTGCATTGCTGATCGACGGTATCGTCAGACGGGGGGAAGAGGAGAGACGATCCGGTCATGGCTCGACTCCTTCCGGGGTTATTCTGCGCATGATGTGCGGGTTTGGCTGTAGCCCGCAACGTGCAAGTATTTTTTCGCTCCTGTACGCACTGGTACGACAGGTGACACAGGACGCTTGCTTCCCGGAAAATCCCGGTTCTTCGCTGTCTCCCATAACGAGGGGAGGACTCGATGGACCAGCCGGGAACACGCATCCAGTGGGGGCAGGCATTCGTTGTCCTGTCCATGATCGTGCTGTCCTGGTGGACGGCGACACAATGGACGGCGTGGGAACTGGCGTTCCAGCCAGAACTTGGCCGACCGTGGTTCATGGTCCTGCACCGCTGGCCGGTCTACGCTCCGCCACTGTTCTTCTGGTGGTGGTACGAGTTCGACGCCTACGCGCCGGCAGTGTTCGCGAGGGGGGCCTGGATCGCGGGCTCCGGTGGGGTTCTGGCTTTCGCGGCGGCGGTGGCACTCTCTGTCCATCGCGCCCGTGAAGCGAAGCGCGCCGCGACCTATGGCTCCGCCCGCTGGGCCGAGGACGCGGAAATCCGCGCGGCCGGGCTGCTGGGCGAGGATGGCGTGGTGCTGGGCAAATACCGCCGCGACTATCTCCGGCATGACGGTCCCGAGCATGTCCTGACCTTCGCGCCGACGCGCACCGGCAAGGGTGTGGGAATGGTGATCCCCACGCTCCTGACCTGGCCGGGTTCGGCCATCATCCATGACATCAAGGGCGAGAACTGGCAGATCACCGCCGGTTTCCGTGCCCGCTTCGGACGTGTGCTGCTGTTCGACCCCACCAATCCGGCGTCCTCGGCCTACAACCCGCTGCTGGAGGTCCGGCGCGGGGCGTCGGAGGTTCGCGACGTGCAGAACATCGCCGACATCCTGGTGGATCCCGAGGGATCGCTGGAACGGCGCAATCATTGGGAGAAAACCTCCCATGCCCTGCTGGTCGGGGCGATCCTGCATGTGCTCTACGCCGAGGACGACAAGACCCTCGCCGGGGTGGCGAAATTCCTCTCCGACCCGAAGCGGTCGATCGAGGCGACTTTGTCCGCCATGATGCGGACATCGCATCTCGGGGAGGCGGGGCCGCACCCCGTCGTGGCCTCGGCGGCGCGGGAACTCCTGAACAAGTCCGACAATGAGCGCTCCGGCGTGCTGTCCACCGCCATGTCGTTTCTCGGTCTCTACCGTGATCCCGTGGTGGCGACGGTGACCAGTCGATGCGAATGGCGGATCAGTGACCTGCTGGAGGGGGACCGGCCTGTCTCGCTGTATTTCGTCATCCCGCCCTCGGACATCAGCCGTACCAAGCCGCTGATCCGCCTGATCCTCAACCAGATCGGGCGTCGGCTGACGGAGGACCTGTCAGGTCGCGCGGGCAGGCGATGCCTACTGCTGATGCTCGATGAGTTTCCTGCCCTTGGCAGGCTGGATTTCTTCGAGAGCGCGCTGGCCTTCATGGCGGGCTACGGGATCAAGGCGTTCCTGATTGCCCAGAGCCTGAACCAGATCGATAAAGCCTACGGCCAGAACAACAGCATTCTCGATAATTGTCATGTCCGGGTCAGTTTCGCGACCAATGATGAGCGCACGGCGAAGCGGGTGTCCGATGGTCTGGGGGTGGCCACCGAGATCCGGTCGCAGAAGAACTATGCCGGGCACCGGCTGTCGCCCTGGCTCGGGCATCTCATGGTCTCGCGTCAGGAGAGCGCGCGGCCCCTCATGACGGTGGGGGAGGTCATGCAGCTTCCGGCGCGGGATGAGGTGGTCATGGTGGCGGGCTGTCCGCCCATCCGCGCGCGGAAGGCGCAGTATTTCCGGGATCGCCGTTTTGTCGAGCGCGTCCTGCCGCCACCGGATCCCACGCAATTGGCACGGCCAGTGCGACCTGATGACTGGAGTGACCGCGCGCTTCCTGCCACCCCGCCGCCGGAGAAAACGTCGACGGCACAGCCTGACAAGCCCGACGATGCTGACAGCGATGAATCCCTCGGCACGGGGCGGAAATGGTCGCGCGAGCATGACCCGGCAAATATCGGCAAGCACAGCAAGCGCACCGCTTCCGATCTGTTTGGGGAGGAACCGCCACAGGATCCAGAAGCGCGGGACCGCGCTGACCTGACGCGGATCGCCCGGCAGGCCGGCCTCGACCGTGGCAACGATCTCGGGTTGTGAGGGCATGATGAGAACATCCCCGAAGAAGACGCGGCTGTCGGTTTATCTGGAACCAAAGCTGCTGGATGCCCTGACCGCGCATGCAGCACGGCGTGATCTCTCCCTGTCCCTGGTGGCGGAAGCCGCCATAGCATCCTTCCTGTCTCCTGATGCTGATGAGCGGCGGGAAGCGGCGATGAGCCGCAGGCTGGACCGCCTCGACCGGCAGGTC
>NZ_JBDNXE010000120.1:0-11901 GCF_047721585.1 Gluconacetobacter sp. | reverse complement strand
GTGTCCGGACAGGGGGCGGGCCGGGTGGAATCGGTCGGTCTGCTTCGTCCGTGTGCCGGGATCGCCGCGCGATGTGGTATCCTGCCCGGTGACGAGGTGGGGAGGTCGAAATGAGCGCGCGCATGCAGGTCAGCTTGTCCGATGATCGCGGGACGGCCACGCTGGCGTTTCTCGATGGCAGCGGGGTGGAGGGCACGATTGCCTTTACGCTGGAGCAGTTGAGCGAACTGATCGCCTCTCTGGGCACGGTTCGCAGCGCGATGGTCGAGACCTTGCCACCACCGCCGATCGAGGGGGTGCCGGTGGTGCCGGTGTTGCGCACCAACTGGGCGGTGCAGCCCGAGGCGCTGAGCGAGGGATCGCTGATTGCTTTCCAGCATCCGGCCTATGGCCCGGTCGGGCTGGCGCTGGCGCCCGAGGATTCGCGGCGGGTGGCTCAGGCCCTGACGCGGCATCAGGCGATGATGCACCCCAGCACGGGTGGGACGGGGCGGCCGAGCTAGCGCGTATCCTGTTTGAATGCGTGCGTTCAAACGGGGGACGTGGCGCGTGCAAGCAGTAAACGAGGGTATTTCCATCGTGCCGGTTTTCGGTGGGCGTGCTCCTGGGTCGATGGTCTGGATCGGTCCCTTTCCCGGCGCAGGGCCAGCAAGGCCACTCCGTTCCGAGCCACTCTGTACCGATGCTCGGAAACACATGTCGGGCGCGGCCCGGAACGGGTTGCTCTCGCTTGCCAGCGCGCATTTTCGGTCAGGCTCTCGGGGATAAGAGCTTTTCGACTATACCTCGCAATCGTTAGGAAAAGGTTAATTCTGTCCGGCATGTGATGTGTGAAAGGCTTATATATTTTCATCGCTTTTCCAGAATATATTGAGATGGACCAAATATAATGGTATCTGTATTTCAATTCATAAATAATACGCAATGAATGGGGGTGGGTCGGTAGATTCTGGATTTTATTATCACGCCTTACGAAAATAATAACGCATTAGGGATTTCCTTTCCATGCTGAGATTTGGACTTGTTGGCAAGAATATTGCCATGGTTTGCTTTTCCCTTATTATCTGTTCCGTTGCTATCGTCATGACCGTTACGCATCTTGTGCGTGATGAAATGCAGCAATCCGTGCAGGATTCACTCCACGCCAGCATGCGTGCGGCGGCCAGCCTCTTTGAACGCGATATGCCTGGGGTCCATGTTGCATGGGACGCCAGCGGAACGGTTCAACGGATCACGGCTGAAAACCTGCCCTCGCACTATGCCGATCATCGTATGACGGATGCCATGGTCCGTATTCTGGGGGGGCGGGTCGTCCTGTTCGTCGTCGACGACAATGGCCGGAGCTTCATCAGGCGCATGATCAGCGACGCAGACGACAAAAATGGAGAAAGTCAGCGCGTCCTCGGCACGCCCCTCGACCCCGACAGCGCGGTTTACAAATCTCTGGTGCAGGGGCAACCCGCGGAGGGTGAAATCCTCTTGGCGGGAGAGAGGTTGAGGGTTGTTTATTATCCGATCTTCTCGCCAACGGGGAAAATCCTCGGAAGCCTCGATGTCGCGCTCAGGCAGGAGAAGATCGCCGCCACGATCAACAGCTTTCTTCGGACGCTGATCGTGATGGCGGGTTTCGTCATTCTGATCTGCGTGATTGCGACCGGCGTCATCGTCAAACGGATGCTGCGACCGCTTCCTGTGATTGCCCAGTCCATGCGCGGTCTGGCCGGCGGCGATACGGCAACGCAGGTTCCGTATACGGGCAGACACGATGAAATCGGCGCCATGGCGGATGCCGTGGAGGTGTTCCGCCTGGCCGCGATCGACAAGACCCGATTGGAGAAGGAAGCCGACGCATTGCGCCGGCAACAGGAGGCCGAGCGGCAGGCCGCGCAGGAGCGCGCGGAGGAAGCCGCCCGCCAGTTGCAGACGGCAATCGACAGCCTTGCCGACGGGCTGCAAAAAGTGTCTCGCGGCGACCTTTCGGTGCAGATCGCGACCCGTTTCGCCGCGAGTCTGGAGCCGTTGCGCGAAAACTTCAACGAGTCCATCGCTCAACTGTCGGAGGCTTTCGGGTCTGTGTCAGGCTCGGCCTACAGCATCGGCAACAGCACGCATGAACTGTCCACGGCCGCCGACGACCTGTCGCGGCGCACCGAACAGCAGGCCGCCACTCTGGAGGAAACGTCGGCGGCACTGACGCAGATCACCCAGCGCGTCCAGAAGACGACGGAAGAGACCACGCACGCGCATACGGTTGTCAACACGTCGCGGAACGATGCCAAACAGGCTGGTATTGTCGTCGGCCAGGCGATTGACGCCATGTCTCGGATCGACGCGTCATCGCGCGAAATCTCGGGTATCGTCGAGATGATCAACGCGGTTGCCTTCCAGACCAATATTCTGGCGCTCAATGCCAGCGTGGAGGCGGCGCGGGCTGGGGATGCGGGGCGTGGCTTTGCGGTTGTTGCGACGGAAGTCCGTAATCTGGCACATCGCGCGGCCGAAGCGGTCAAGGAGATTTCGGCGCTGATCGCCAGTTCCGCGCTCCAGGTCAAAGACGGGGTGGGCGCGGTGCGGGAAACCGGTGAAGCGTTGCACCGGATTGTCAGCCAGGTGGAGGAAATCAGCGGCCTGGTCTCCAACATCGCGACGGCGGCCCGGGATCAGGCAACAAGTATCAGCGAGTTGAATCTCGCGATGACCAGCATGGAGCAGACCACCCAGCAGAACGCCGCCGTGGCGGAACAGAGCGCCGCCGCCAGCCATAATCTGGCAATGATGAGCGGCGAACTTCAGAAGCTCGTCGGCCGTTTCGAATTGGGCCGTGCGCGTGAACGGCCCGGTCAGTCCGCGTCTCGCCCGAAGAGGGCACCTGCGCTTCAGGCTTTCTGACGCGCGCGTACGATCGGGACTGTGTTTTCCGGTATTGGGTTTTCCGGTATTGGGTCTTCCGGGTCTTCATTGAATGGCGGGCATGATCGTCCGCCATTCTTTGTGAAAACCTGCCGCATCCTGAGATGGGGTACTGTTCTTCCTGAATACACGGCCATATTGAGCTGGAATTTTCTACTTGAGCGGTATTGAGGCTAAGGTGGATGCACCGCACTCAGGTTTTTCTCTCCAGACATCCGCTGCCGACGCATTTCTGATCCGGTTGCGAACCATGCCGATTTGTGGCATCGACTTGAGAAGTAGTCGCAACTTAGAGCGTCATCCGACCGGATGGACTGATCTGGTCGGATGAAGATGCTCGAAAAATCAATAATCTAGCGCCATATCCGTGAACCGGTGTGAACGGATATGGCTCTGGCATCGGACGGATGAGGATCTGAGCCTCTGGAGGGGGCGTTGCGTTGAACCGTGCGCGCACATCGCTGGAACTTTATCAGACCCATCGGGCCAGTCTTCTGTCCTATGCGACCCGGCTGTCGGGCGACCAGGCGGTCGCCGAGGATATCGTGCAGGACGTGTGGCTCCTGTTCAGCCGACAGCGGATCGAGACGATCGCCGCTCCGCTGAATTATCTCCGCACCATGGTGCGCAATCTGGTGATCACCCGTGGGCGCAGGCAGGTGCTGGAAGCCACCGCCGGCACGGATTTCGAGGTCGCGACGGCCGGACTGGCCGACGGGCAGGTTTCGCCGGAAGAAACCGCCGCGTCCCGAGAGACGATGCAGCGCATTCTCGACACGATCGCCGCGTTGCCCGACGAACGCCAGAGGCAGGCAATCCACATGTATCATTTCAAGGGGATGAAGCTGCGGGAAATCGGCATCCGTCTGGGGCTTTCCCTGACACGTGTCCATGGCCTTATCGAGGAAGGCATGGTGATCTGCGACCGTGTCCGCAAGGAAGGACAATAACGTCGCGTGTGGTCTGGAATCCGACGGAAAAACATCTCTCGCCGCGCATCTGTTGGAGGAGACGGCTTTTCGATTCCTGCTTCCGGTGTGAGATCAGGGTGGCTGTCGTAGTGCGCTCCGGGAGGCTTTGCTCGTCATGACTGAACGGAAGACGCCGGCGCAGGCTGCGGCAGGCTGGTATCTTTTTCTTCGAGAAGATCCGAATGACGAGGATTTGAAACGTCGGTTCACCGAATGGCTGGCGAGTGACCCGGCGCATGTCCGGGCGTGGGAAGACATGAATGTGACGGCCTCCGTTATGGCGGCGGTTCCACGCAGTCTTCACACGCCGGCTTCCACCTCCGTCACGCCTGTCCGGCGCAAGGACGCGCGCCGCGTTGCCCGTCGGCTCCTGCCGGGTTGCGCGCTGGCTCTCGCGGCGGCGTGTGCTGCGTTCGCTTTCGTGCCCCCCGATATGCTCGTGCGACTGAGTGCCGACCATTATGCGCCGGTGGCCCAGACGCGCGATATCCGCCTGGCGGATGGCAGTGAGATCGTACTCGCCCCGCGTGCGGCCGTATCCCTTACGATTAACGGTTCGGAGCGGCGGGTCCGTCTGCTTCAGGGCGAGGCTCTGTTCGATGTTCGTCATGACCCCACGCGGCCGTTTCGCGTGACGGCCGGTACGGTCACAGCCACCGATGTCGGAACGGTATTCGATGTCCGGATGGACGGTGACACGACGACGGTCGCCGTGCGGGAAGGCGAGGTGCATGTGGCCTCCACTCGGTCCGGCATCGTCGAACGGAATCTGCACGCGGGCGAATGGGAGCAGGTAGCGGGTGGAACTGCCACCGCGGGCGCCGCGCCTGCCGCGACCATCGGTGCCTGGCGCGACGGGACGCTGATCGCCCGTGATCAGACTGTTGCGGCTCTGATCGATGCCTTGCGTCCGTGGACAGCGACAAGGATCGTTCTTGCTGACAGGGAACTGGCGAAAAAGCGGGTCACCGGGACATACGATCTGCGGCAGCCGGAAGCGTCATTGCGCCTGATCGTCGAAGCCTATGGTGGTCAAGTGTCTTCACTGTCGTCCTGGATCGATATCGTCAGGGCACGCTGAAGAACGCCCGCTCGCCTATGTGCTCGGTGTGATCAGACCACGGAGCGGTAAGGATGATCGTCTCCGGGAATTTATTGTCCTGACGCGGAGAGCGTTCGGTCTGATGTCATCCATGTCAAAAAAGAAAGATAAAAATATAATAGTTCCATGGGGATGGCGCGATATTCCATCCCATGCGCAAAAAAAATCCGTCGTTGGAGGGAAAAATCGCAGCGCCCCCGCATCTGTCTAGTCGAGAACAAAGAATGCGAATGAATTGCATTTTTGGCGGCCTGACGATTGGACAAGACGGAGAGCGCAGCGAAGATGGAGCCTTTTACAGATTTTTCGACCTCTTGCCGGGGGCCTCTGCTTCCGGACGCGGTTTCGCTGATTGTCGTGCGATGAGACAGACGCCGCCAGGGAAGGGGCATCAGTCTCAAAAAGAACGATCGGACGCGCATGTTCCGTCGCCATGTTCTTCTGGAAAACCGCTGCGGAGGGCGGCGGTATCGTTCCTTCTTCTGGCGGGAACGACAGCCTTCACGCCACTGTTCATGAAAAAAGCCAGCGCGCAGACTGCTAACTACCAGAATAGTACGTCTCGTCCCGGGTCCGGGGCACCATCGCCGTTTCATCCTGATGGTCCAGGCGTCAATTTCGACATCCCGGCCGGATCGCTCTCCGACGCGCTTGTGACCTTCAGTACCCAGGCCCATGCGCCGCTGACCTCGCAGGCACCGATGCTCGCGGGCAAAACGACCGCTGGCCTCCGGGGCACTTTTACGCCTCCTGCGGCTTTGTCGCGACTTTTGCAGGGAACGGGGCTGAGCTACCTTCCGACGGGATCGCACGCTTATAAGGTTGTTGTCGCGTCCTCGGCGATCACTCTCGGCCCTGTCCGTGTCTCGGGCCAGTTGCAGCAGTCTCTTGCCGGTCTGCTGGATTCCGCCGATACGCTTCATGATGGCCGCTATTCGGCCGATCGCGTGACGGTCGCGGGCAAGCTGCCGCTTTCGGTTCGTCAGATACCCAATTCGGTATCGGTCGTTACGCAGCAGCGTATTCTCGACCAGAACATGGTGTCGGTCGAAGATGTGCTGCGCTTCACGACAGGGGTTACGGCGTCGCCCTATGGTGATGGTACCGCTTATTTCATGTCGCGCGGCTATACTCTTGACGTGCAGTATGATGGGATGCCGGTTGTCTCCGGCATTCAGTATTTACCGCAATTTGATATGATGATGTATGATCGCGTTGAGGTGATGCGCGGTCCGACCGGGCTGTTGCAGGGAACGGGTTCCGGTGCGGGCTCCGTCAATTTGGTGCGCAAGCATACACAGGACGCATTTGCTACCCATGTTGGCGTCCAGGCCGGTTCGTGGAATAATGTGCGCCCCTATATCGACATCAATGCTCCGCTCAATGCAAGTCATACATTGCGCGCTCGAATTGTTGCGTCTGGTCAGAGCGCAGATTCATTCGTTCACGAAGTGCATCAGTCGGAAGCAATGCTCTATGCGATCGTCGATTATGATATTGACGCACAGACCAGGCTGACAGTCTCGGGTTCTTATCAATATTCCGATCGCGGGCCATTTGATTACGGTCAATCTCGGTATACAAACAACAAATTTCTGAATTTTCCCAGGAGTGCATTTTTTGGCTCTTCCTGGAACGATAGTCCGAATTCCATGGGTGAAGGCTATGTCAATATCACGCATTCTTTCGGTAAAAATTTGATATGGTCAACAAGTGTCATAGATAGATATTTGGATTCATCCGGCATATATAGTTATATGGGTGGTGGTGTTAATTTCAATACAAAATTGTCAAAATATTTCGAACAAAGCAATCTGAACCGTCAAAATATGATTGGTGCGGACTCGAATCTCAACTATAGAATGAATATCATGGGTCGTCCGGTGGATTTTCTTGTTGGGACGAATATGTACCAAGTTTATAAGCGGAGCCTGTACGGATCTGGCCCCACATCCGCGCTGAATATATTCGATGCCGTCCTGCCAAAGCCCAATTTTCCCTATTCCGGCGGTAACGATACGACCACAGAGCAATGGGGCGCTTATGCGCAGGCTCGGCTTCACCCGATCAAGAATCTGACCCTGGTTCTCGGTGGGCGTGTCAGTTCCTACTGGGCCGACAGCCGCACCATTCTCCCTGAGCGATTGACCCGTTCGGGCCAGCCGGGAGTGGAAGGCAAGCTGACGCCAAATGCGGGCATGCTGTACGATCTGACGCGCGAGTTGACGGCCTATTTCAGTTTCTCGTCGATTTTCACGCCACAGACGGAGTTGACAGCCTCTGGTGGGGGATTGAAACCTGTTACGGGACGTCAGTATGAGGCTGGATTGAAGGGAGCCTTTCTTTCTGGAAACCTCCTGGCGTCTTTGGCAGCTTTCCAACTGGAGACAAACAATCGGGCTGTCGGCGATCCCACGGATATACGCTATTACGTTTCATCCGGTCGTGCGCGAAGCCGGGGCGTCGAGGTTGAGATCAACGGACGTCCGTTGCCGGGGTGGAATATCTATGCTGGTTATACCTGGCTGGAGACACAGTATCTTTCCGACCCGGTATATGGCAATCTGAGCCTTCAGCCCGAAGAACCGAAGCATAATTTCAAACTGTGGTCCACTTACACGATTCAGCGGGGTATGTTGAAAGACCTGTCGTTCGGTACCGGTCTTCTGGTTTCCTCCCGGACCTCGCGTGACTACGTTGTCTGGCAGGGTGGCTATACTGTCCTGGATTTGCAGGTGGGGTACAAGGTCACGCCCCACCTTTCTACCACGCTGACGGTGAACAATGTCGCGGACAAAGTGTACTGGGCGCGTCTGCCTACAAGCTATTATGGAAGTTACGGTGCGCCACGGAGTGTTATGGCAGCTATACGATCCGAGTTCTGAAAGGCGAGAACGAGGCGGCGGAGTTCTTTACGGGTTTGGATCACAACGCACCGCTGGTCGGGCATGGGCTGAAATTCTATGCTCGCACGGGTGCCCTGCTTCGGGACGATGAAACAGTCTCGCAGGTTGGAGCATCATCCGACTAAATGGACTCATCTGGTCGGATGAAGATGCTGGAAAAATCAATAATCCAGAGCCCTGTCCGTGAACCGGTGTGAACGGACAGGGCATCTAGATGCGTCGGACCAGCCTGACCAGGGGTACCGAACAGACGAACATGTCCGAAGGGCTTGCGCGCCAGGGCAGGACCAGTCGCTCGTAACGGCACCAGAACCGGGTGCCGTCGGCGCTTGCCATGCGGGCCTCGATCAGGTCCAGGCGGGGTTCCTGGCTGGATGCCGCCGTGAAAAAGGCGCGGGTCGTCGGCAGCATGTAGGCGGCATCGGGGAGGTCCCGGATGTCGCGGCCGACCCGATCTTCGTGGGACTGGCCGCTATATGTCTCGTAGGTGCGTGGCCATGCCGCGATCTGGCAGCGGTCCCGGCCCGGCAGCCAGGCCAGGCCGCCGCCGCCGAATACGGGGCTGGTGGCGATTTCGGCCACGTTGCGTGTCGTCGTATGGCGACGGGCTTCGCGCCAGGCGGCCAGGGCCGTTTGCAGGCTGGCGCGCTTTGCATCGCCGAGGCGATCCAGGGACAGGGGAATGATGGTGGGCGCCGCCGGGATGTCATGGTCGTCCCGCGCTGCGCTCTGGAGGATGCGCAGGCGGGCAATGGCGTCGTTGCGGTTGTGCAGGACCTCCAGCGGCGCAGGGCATGATCCGGAACGCTCCAGGATGATGCGTGAATGCGGTTGTGTCAGGAGGATCTCGATGATCCGTTGCAGGCAGGCCGTTGCGAATGACGCGGGCTGGAAGCGGATGTGTGTATAGGTTGCAAATGTCTCTACGGTGGCAAAGCCGAGATTTTGGACGGAATGGGAGATGAAGTCGGTGTTTTTTTCAAAGAATCCGAAATATTGAAAAAAATCCCTGCTGTTCTGATTCCACGTTCTTCCGTTGGGCGCGACCAGTATTTTCATATGGTGCCGTTTTCCGGTGTCGCTGTTTTATGGGGTGAGCATAACTTATCTCATAGAGAGAACACCTTAAATTTCTATGAGTTTTGGGAGGGGATGGGGCTTGGTCGTCAGAGGGCCGGTGGCTCGATGGGCCAGTCGGCGCGGGCCAGGGCGCGGGGGGCCAGGCGGGCCATCACCAGCGCGAAGGCGACGGCCATGACGGGGAATGCCCAGGCCAATGGCGGCACCGGGGACATGACGAACAGGAGTGTGGTGTAGATCTGGATGCCCGCCAGGCTGCCCAGCATCGACAGAACCAGGATGAACCCCGGACGATTGGTCAGGGGCGAGAATACCGCCAGGCTGGGCAGGTAGCTGCCGCCGACGATGACAGCAGCCAGCGCGAGACCTGCCGCCAGCGCGCGCAACGGTGGCATCGTGCCGAGGAGCGTGACGGTGATGGCGGCGAACAGGCCCAGGATCGTGCCGGCCATCACGGCGCGGCCGGCATGGGCGCGATAGAGGGCGCGCGTGAAATCCGACCGCGCGCCGAACGGGCCGAGCGACAGCAGGAACGGCCAGTCGCGCCGCGACAGCATCCAGTTGGGGAGGGGCATGGCGCCGAGCATCGCGACCTGGCCCAGCGTGGCGGTGGCGGCGGTGCGCACCAGAAGAAGCGTGGGGGCGTGAAGGCTGCTGATCGCGTTGACCAGCACGACGAAGGTCGTGAACACGATCAGGGTGACGGCCGACTGCGCCAGCATTCCCAGTGGACTGCCCGAGGCCAGGCCGTTGGGCAGGGGAATCCGGCGCAGAGGGGGCGGTTGCCACATCAGCGCGTGCTTCAGGCTACGGAACACGGCATTCGGCGGCTTGTGGTCCGGTCGGGGGATGGCGGGTGCCGGGGTGTCGGGATGGGCGAAGGGGCTGTGATGGAGTTCGATCAGCGTTGCCGACAGGGTCGTGGCCAGCAGGCCCAGGGCCAGGAACCATGGCGCCCGCATCAGCGTATCCTGCATCGTGGGGCTCATGAACATGAAGAACAGACCGAACACGATGACGACGCGGATTTTGCGCAGGCGGGGGCGCAGGATTTTCGGTCCGGTCAGATCGCTGCCGGTGCTGATGGCGAGATTGACGGATTCCAGCGCCAGCACGTTGAGCAGGGGCAGACCCAGGATGAGCGCGGGCACGGCCAGCAGCAGCAGGCCCAGCACGAGCATGACGTGGATCGCCCGGTATTCCGCCGCGATCAGGCGCGGATACATGGCCGCCAACGGCGAACGTACCTGACGCCAGTACTGGCAGGACAGGCCGGTGAACAGCCCCTGCTGCGCCATCCACCAGAACAGGCCGATATCGTGGATGCCGGCGGGATGGGTGCGTGACGGATGGGCCAGGTTGAAGGCGGTGATGGCGAGATAGACCGCCGCCGAGATCAGGGTGGGGTTTTCCCGGAAGAAGACCGGCGAGGCGTAGAGCCGGAGCGCGCGCAGCGTGTCGTTCATCGGGCGGTTATCGGGTCAGGGCCAGGAACAGCCGTTCGACATCGCCCGGCAGCAGGATGTTGCCCGCGCCGGCCGCCGCGTCGTCCAGCGCCGGATGCCAGCCGCGCACCCATACACCGTCCGCGCCCTGGTCGGCGATGGTCTCGACGCCCCATTCCGTCTCGGGCGGGGTGGAGAGACGGCGGACGGTGGCGGCGATCTCCGCTGCCGTCATGTCCAGCATGATCCGGCCGTGGCGCATCATGATGACGCGGTCGCTGATGTCCTGAAGGTCGGAGATGATGTGCGAGGAAATCAGCACGCTGGCACCCGTGCGCCGCGCATAGGCCGGCAGCAGGCGCATGAAATCGTAGCGGGCCTGCGGGTCGAGGCTGGCGACGGGCTCGTCCAGCACGATCAGGTCGGGGCGGAAGCGCAAGGCGAGCACGATCGCCAGCCGCTGACGCTCGCCGCCCGAGAGCGTCTTGATCCGCGCGGTGGGGTCGAGGGCGGCCCATTCCCCCCATGTCCGGTCTTCGGTGTCGGTGGGGCGGGCGCGGTAGTCGGCCAGATAGGCCATCAGTTCCCCGACCCGGAACCAGGTGAAGCCGGTCATGGTCTGGGGAACGAAGCCGATGCGTGCCCTGGTTTCGGCACGCAGGGCGGAGGCGTCCTCGCCCCACAGCCGCACCGTGCCGGCATCGGCCGAGAGCAGGCCGAGCAGGCAGCCGATCAGGGTGGTCTTGCCGGCACCGTTGGGGCCGAGAAGGGCCGCGATCTCGCCGGGGCGCAGCGTCAGGCTGAGATCGTCGAGAACGGTTCGGCCGCCGAGCACCTTGCGCAGATGGGCGATCTGTACCGGGGGCTCCCGATCGGGGATGGCCCGTGGTGAGGTGTCCTGATCTGTCATCGCCCGCGCTTCGGAAAACATTGCAGGACGTTGGAGCGGCGGGGGATTTTCTGTCAAGCGCGCCGATGGCCGGGTGGCGGCGTGGTTTCGGGCGGGAGTGACCGGCGCTGGAGTGGCCGGGGCAGGAGTGACCAGGGCAGAAGTGATCGGGGCAGGAGAGATCGTCCTTGTGCCGGAATAACGCTTTGTGTCGTCGGCCGGTGGATGGTTGCAATTCCTGATTTCTGGTCCTGCGCTTTCCTGCCGCATGTTGCTCGGATGTTACAGCCTGGATGCCTGCCCATGCGCATGATTCTGCCCCTGCGGAGAGAGGGCCGGCCTGTCCGGTCGCTCCATGGCGTGGCGAAGGGAGAATGGCCGTTCTTTCGCATCGGGGTCGTCGTCGCGATGGCGTCGGCGGGGCGTCCTGCATCCGGTGCGCCGGCCGCATCCTATTTCATGCCGCCGGCGCCGACAATGACGGCGCCGCAGCCTGCCGTGCCCCAATCTGTCGTGCCCCAGCTTGCCGCGCCCCAGCCTGCCGTGCCTGGAGCTTTCGGGGCAGGACATGCCGGAGCGGCGGCGGCATGAAATAGGA
>NZ_JBDNXE010000119.1:0-11935 GCF_047721585.1 Gluconacetobacter sp. | reverse complement strand
CAGGTACCTGTGGCCGCAAGGTCGTGGAAGTTCGAGTCTTCTTCTGGGCACCATCCATTTCGATGGATCATGATCGACCCGTCACGGTGTGACCGGTCGACTTCTCCCCCTCCCCTTCTGAATACCCGATGAGGCGCGGCGCGGCGATGCGCGCGATCCGTTCCGTCCGAACAGCCTTATGATTTTGTTTACCCAGCGGTGTTGTATCTAAAAAAACAACCGATCGCGGACGGGTATTGGCCGATGTTCGACCTCTCTTTTTCCGAACGTGCCGACCAGGGCGTGCCATCGCCGGACGTGCCTGCCCCCACGCCCTTTGGCCATGCCGCCGCCACGCCGCCGACCCAGAAGGGGGCCGAGGGGATCGTCTTCGATTTCAATCTGGGATGTCGCGTGCTGCTGCCCGCCAGGGAGGATGGACGGACATGGCACATCCGCCTGTCGGATCTGGATACCGGCAACATCCTGTTCGAACGGCGCGGCATGGAGAGCGGCCTGGTTCGCTCCAGCAAACGCTGGTACGTGCGATTCGAGATCGAGGTCTGGGTGGAAGACCCGGCCGGCGGCGACGAAACGCCGGTTCTGCGCCATGCCATGGATCTGCGCGACCGGACCGTCGTGATCCAGTTTTCCGTCGGCACGCTTGGCGACACGCTGGCCTGGATGCCCTACGCCGCGCGATTCGCGGAGCAGCACGGCGCGCGGGTCGTCTGCGCCCTGTCCGGCCTGATCCGGCCGCTTTTCGAGACGGCGTATCCGCATATCCTCTTCGTCACACCGGAGGAACTCGGCCCGCGGGAGATCACGCAGTCCGCCTATGCCACCTATTATCTCGGGCTATTCTTCGACGACGTGGCGCATGACTGGCATCCGATCGATTTCCGCCAGGTCGGCCTGCACAAGACGGCGGCCTATATCCTCGGGGTCAGCCGGGACGAGGAACCGGCCAGGATCGCGTTCGCCGACCCCGGCCGGCCGCTGGCCGAGCCTTATGTCTGCATCGCGGTCCAGGCATCGTCGCAATGCAAATACTGGAACAACCCGTTCGGCTGGGCGGAGGTCATCGCCTGGCTGAAGGGGCAGGGCTATCGCGTCGTGTGCATCGACCGCAAACCCGTCCACGGCACCGGCCTGGTGTGGAACCACATCCCCTTCGGGGTCGAGGACCAGACGGGCGACCGCCCGCTGACCGAGCGCGCGTGGTGGCTGAAACATGCGGCACTGTTCATCGGCGGCAGTTCCGGCCTGGCGTGGCTGGCCTGGTCCGCCGGATGCCCGGTGACGATGATTTCGGGCTTCACCCACCCCGACAACGAATTCGCGACACCCGGCCGCGTCATCAACTGGCACACCTGCAACGCCTGCTGGAACGACCCCCGCGAACGGTTCGACCATCAGGATTTCCTGTGGTGCCCGCGACATCGCGACACGGACCGCCAGTTCGAATGCACCCGGCTTATTCCGTCGGCTTACGTGATCCGGGTGATCGAGCGGCTTCTGCCGCCCGGACCACGTAAACCCACTGAACGATGAAAGGCGGAACCGGCCATGGCTACCGTATCCTCGACGATCCCCCAGCCCCCACCGACGATCACCAATACGGCCACGACCATTTCGGGCGGGACGTGGACGGCGTCGCTCGATCCCAGCGGCGCCACCGTCTATAGCAGCGGTTCCACAACCGTCAGCGGTCCGGTCAATCTGTGGGGGACCGCCATCCTCAACGTGAACAGCGGCGCCGTCGTCTCCGGCCTGACCGCCGTCGCCCGCTACGGCAACGTCGGCCCGACGATCAATGTCAGCGCCGGCGGCACCATCGAGAATTCCTATACCGCGAACGGCTATCTCAACGTCTATTCCGGTGGCATCACGCAGAACAATACCTACGAATCGGAAGTCACCAAGATCTATTCCGGCGGTTCGTCCACCAAAGACGTTTTCACCGAATCCGATATGTCGGGCTGGACATCGGGCACGCTCAACGGCACCGCCTTCGCCGGCGGTGACGGCACCAGCTACGTCTATGTCTATGCCGGCGGCAGCATCGCGGCGCCCAGCGTCGTCAACCAGTCCCTGACGGTCAACAAGGGCGCCTCCTACGAGTCCGCGACCACGCCGGCCGCGCCGCCGGTGATCACCAATAGCGCCACGACCATTTCGGGCGGAATTTGGACCGCCTCGCGCGATCCCAGCGGCGCCACCGTCTATAGCAGCGGTTCCACCACCGTCGCCGGTCCGGTCAATCTGTGGGGGACCGCCATCCTCAACGTGACCAGCGGCGCCGTCGTCTCCGGCCTGACCGCCGTCGCCCCCTACGGCAACGTCGGCCCGACGATCAATGTCAGCGCCGGCGGCACCATCGAGAATTCCTATACCGCGAACGGCTATCTCAACGTCTATTCCGGTGGTGTCACGCAGAACAATACCTACGAATCGGAAGTCACCAACATCCTTTCCGGCGGTTCGTCCACCAACGATGTCTTCACCGAATCCTATATGTCTGGCTGGACATCGGGCATGCTCAACGGCACCGCCTTCGCCGGCGGCGATGGAACCGCCAGCGTCACCGTCGCCGCCGGCGGCAGCATCTCGACGCCGACCGTCGTCAACCAGACCCTGGCGGTCAACAAAGGTGCCTCCTACGAAGCCTGCTTCCTGGCCGGCACCATGATCCGGACGCCGACCGGCGAGGTCGCGGTGGAAGAGCTTTCGACCGGCGACACCATCCTGGCCTATGTCGACGGCCAGCCGGTCGCGCGCACGATCGTCTGGGCCGGCATGGCGCGCGTCCATGTCCGTCCGCGCCCGGCCGGGGACGAAGCCGGCTGGCCGCTGCGCATCGTGAAGGACGCCTTCGCCGACGGCGTGCCTTACAAGGACATGCTGATCACCTCGGAACATTGCCTGTTCTTCGACGGGGCATTCGTGCCGGCCCGCATGTTGGTCAACGGACAGTCGATCTTCTACGACCGCTCCATCCCCGCCTATGCCTATTACCATATCGAGACCGAGGACCATGCCGTCGTCATGGCCGACGGCGTGCTGACCGAAAGCTATCTGGATACCGGAAACCGCGAGGTCTTCCGGCAGCATGGGCGGATCGCCAGCCTGGCCCCCGACCGCGCCCTGACCTGGAACGACGCGGCCTGCCCGCTGGATGTCAGCCGCGCCTTCGTCGAGCCCCTGTTCCGGCGGGTCGCGGCCCGCGCCGCGCAGATCGGCGCGCCGACGCGCGGGCCGGACCACGTCCTGACCGACGAGATGGACCTGCATCTGGTCACCGGCGCGGGCGCCATCATCCGGCCCGTCCGCCAGAACGGCGCGCACGTCATGTTCATGCTCCCCGCCGATATCCAGGAGGTCCGCATCGTGTCGCGCGCCAGCAGGCCCAGCGATGTCATCGGCCCCTTCGTCGATGACCGCCGCCATCTGGGCGTGCTGATCGGCGAGATCACGCTCTTTGAAGGCAGCCACTCGACCGAGGTGACCGCCCATCTGAGCGCGAACGAACGGCATGGCTGGAGCACGTCCGGACAGGAGAAGCTGCGCTGGACCACGGGGAACGCCATCCTGCCGCTGGGCGCGCATCGATCGGAGCGCATGGCCCTGCTGGCCCTGGAGGTCAGGGCGGGCGGGCCGTACTTCGTCCCCGAGACGGATGCGGACGCCGTCGCGCGCATCGCCTGACGGATCGGCGGGGCGGCGTCCTGTCCTGTAAGGAATTATGAACATACGGAGTTGACCGCTCCGTATGTTCAGGTTAAACGCCCCTCACCACCCCGGAAACGGGGGCCTTCTAAGCCCAGATGGCGGAATTGGTAGACGCGCAGGTTTCAGGTACCTGTGGCCGCAAGGTCGTGGAAGTTCGAGTCTTCTTCTGGGCACCATCTCTTCAGCCGGATCAGCGACATCGCCCGTTCGGGCGTCACGAGGCCCTCGGGCGTTTGCCCCCCCTCGCGCAACGGCACTTCCGATATTATATGTCCGTCACTGCCCCGGCAGCCGCGCATGCCGGCGCCGACATGCGTCTTGCGGATTGGAATCATGGACCGTTCTTTCATTTTCCGTCGTCATGCCCGCCGCGCGGAGGCCCACGCATGATCGCTACCGCGCCCACGATCCATCTGCATCGCGGCGATCTGCCGGACGACGTGACGTTCCACGGCCTCGTCGCCGTCGATACCGAGACGATGGGACTGAAGCCGCATCGCGACCGCCTGTGTCTGGTGCAGATCTCGGCCGGGGACAATTCCGCCCATCTGGTGCAGATCCTGCCCGGTACCCCCTGCCCCAACCTCGCCCGGCTGATGGCCGACCCCGCCATCACCAAGCTGATGCATTTCGCGCGGTTCGACGTGGCGATCCTTCAGCACGCGCTCGGCATCACCGTCGCGCCGGTCATCTGCACCAAGATCGCCTCCAAACTGGTCCGCACCTTCACCGACCGCCACGGGCTGGCGCAACTCTGCCGCGAATTGCTGGGGGTGGACCTGAGCAAGCAGCAGCAGACATCAGACTGGGGTGCCCCGGACCTGACGCCCGAGCAGAAAGCCTACGCCGCGTCGGACGTGCTGTATCTGCATGCGCTGTGGGCCATGCTGGAGGCACTCCTGCACCGCGAGGGCCGGCGCGACCTGGCCCAGTCCTGCTACGATTTTCTGCCCGCCCGCGCGCGGCTGGACCTGCTGGGATACGAAGAGCCGGACATCTTCGCCCACCGGGCATGAAACCCCTTTCCCCCGCGCGCTCCATCGTTCCGTTTGACCTGGACCGCCGCCATGGCAATACACCTCTGGCATGACCCAATCCGCCCCTCCCATCGGTAGTGCTTCCGATTCCGGCCAGTCCGACGCGGACATCGCGGCCGCGTGCCGGGTGCTGGCGCGCGAGACCGACGGGCTGATGCAGATGGCGGCCGCCCTGCGCGCCCCCGCGCGCGACGGCGACGACACGCCGCCCCTGGGCGAGACATTCACGCGGACGATCGCGGCCTTCTCCACCCTGGCCGGGCGCGTCGTCGTTACCGGTATCGGCAAGTCCGGGCAGATCGGCCGCAAGATCCAGTCCACGCTGGCCTCCACGGGCACGCCATCGGTCTTCGTCCATCCGTCGGAAGCCTCGCACGGCGACCTGGGGATGCTCCAGCCGGGCGATGCGGTGCTGGCCCTGTCCAATTCGGGCGAAACGGCGGAACTGGCCGACATCGTGGCGCATACGCGGCGCTACGGGCTGCTGCTGGTGGCGATCACGACACGCATCGAATCCACGCTGGCGCGCGCCGCCGACATCCCCCTCATCATCCCCGATGCGCCGGAAGCCTGCCCGATGGGCCTGGCCCCCACCACCTCGTCGATGATGCAACTGGCGCTGGGCGATGCCCTGGCGGTGGTCCTGCTGGAGCGGCGGGGATTTTCCGCGACCGAGTTCAGCATCTTTCATCCCGGCGGGCGGCTGGGCACCCGGCTGCGCCGCGTCGCCGACCTGATGCATCGCGGCGGCATCATGCCGCTGGGCACGCCGGACACCTCGCTGCGCCAGGTCATCATGGAAATGACGCGCAAGGCGTTCGGCTGCATGGGCGTGGTCGGCGCCGACGGCAGGCTGTGCGGGCTGATCACCGACGGCGATCTGCGCCGCGTCCTGGACCGCGACCTGGACCTTACCCGCGCGGCGGAGATCATGAACACCGAGCCCCTGACCACCGGGCCGGACGTGCTGGCGGCCGAGGCGCTGCGGCTGATGAATGCGCGCGCCCGCCCGATCACCAGCCTGTTCGTGCTGGATGGCGACAGGGTGCCGGTCGGCATCCTCCATGTTCATGACCTGCTGCGCGCGGGCGTGGCATGAGTGCGCCCCCGCCCTCCGACGGCAAAGGCCCGCCCCGGCGCGAGGATTTCGCGCGCTCCGCCGATCAGGTCGCGCGGCAGCGGTCGGCGCTGCGCCAGGATACGTCCCGGCTGCGGCGGGTGCTCCGGCCCGACGACATCGCCCGGCGCCAGCGTCTGGTCCGCTGGGCCAAATGGGCCTTGCCGGCGGCGGCCCTGCTGCTGCTGGGGTCGATCGCGGTGTGGCCGGCCGTGGACCGGCTGATCAACATGCAGCGCGGTGCCCTGCGCGAGATGGAAAACCTGCGCGTGTCCAGCGGCAGCATGCTCGGCGCCGTCTATCGGGGGCTGGACGAGCACGACCGGCCATTCATGATCACCGCCGACCAGGCCCAGCAGATCGGGCCGGACCGCATCAACCTGACCCGCCCGGCCGCCGACACCCAGACCCAGGGCGGGGACTGGATGATGGTCAGCGCCGCCCAGGGCGTGTATCTGCAACGGGAACAGGTACTGGATCTGACGCAGGACGTATCGCTCTACCGCGAGGACGGCGTGATCATGACCGGGGTCACCGCCGATATGGATCTCAGGCAGGGCATCATCGCCTCCGACCAGTGGGTGCATGCCGAAGGCCCGTTCGGCATGCTGGACGCGCAGGGCTTCCTGCTGTCGCAGCATGAAGGGGTCGCCCAGTTCCGTGGTCCGGGGCGGCTGATCCTGAACGATGACGCCCATGCCGGCCCCGCGCCGGCCCCTCCCCAAGCCTCCCAGACGGAGCCCAGTCGATGACCGCCCCCGCAAAGGTCGCCTCCGCGTTCCTGTTCCTCGGCGCCTCGGCGTTCCTTCTTCCCATGGGCCTTCCTATGGGCGGCGCGCGCGCCCAGGCCATCGACCTGTCGCATGGCGGCCAGATCAACGTCACGGCGGCCGGCGGATTCGACTGGGACCAGAAGACCCAGACCGTCACCGCCTATGACAAGGCGCAGGCCACCAGGGGCAACGTCACCGTGACCGCCGACCGGCTGATCGCCTTCTATCGCAAGAAGGCCGCGACCGGCGCGGCCGCCCCTGCCGAGCCTGCGGCCCAGCCCGCCGCCGATGGCGCGCAGGGCATGGAGGCCGGGTCGGGCGCCAATGAGGTCTATCGTCTCAACGCGCTGGGGCATGTCCATATCTTCACCGATACCGATCAGGCGTGGGGGGACAAGGCGGTCTATGACATCGACCAGGCGGTCATGGTCCTGACCGGCAAGGGGCTGAAACTGACCACCCCGCAGGATGTCCTGACGGCCCGGGATTCGATGGAATATTATTCCCAGACCCGGATGTCGGTCGGCAGGGGCGATGCCACGGTCACCACCAATGACGGGCGGCAGATCCGGGCCGATGTGCTGGTCGGCTACAGCGCGCCGAACCAGCCGGCGGCGCAACCTGCCTCCCCGCAACCCGCCGGGCATGGCTCGGAGCCATTGACCGGTTCGGGGAAGCTGGAAAAAGTGAACGCATTCGGCCATGTGTTCGTCCGCACGCAGACCGAGACCGTGACCGGCGACCGTGGCGTCTACGTTCCCGACACGGGAATCGCGCGGATTGTCGGCAACGTGCATATCACGCGGGGCCAGAACCAGATCAGCGGAGCGGCGGCAATCGTGAACATGCGCACCGGAATCGCCACGATGACCGAACGGCCGGGCGGACGGGTCAGCGGCCTGATCGTCCCCAACGAGGCCAATCCCCCTCCTGCCGGAACCCACTGATGAACGACATCCCCTACGCCCTGTCCGACGAGGCGAAAAATGCCGCCGGGGCTTCCTTCGGCAGCGCCCTCAGCGGATTGATCGCCAACGGCATCGGCAAGAGCTACAAGAAGCGCCCCGTCGTCCGGAACGTCTCGATCCAGGTCAATCGCGGCGAGGCCGTCGGCCTGCTTGGCCCCAACGGCGCGGGCAAGACCACCAGCTTCTACATGATCGTGGGGCTGGTCCAGCCCGACAGCGGCTCGATCACCCTGGACGGCACCGATATCACGCGCCTGCCGATGTATCGCCGTGCCCGCCTGGGCATCGGCTACCTGCCGCAGGAAGCCAGCATCTTCCGGGGCCTGAATGTCGAGCAGAACATCATGGCGGCGCTGGAAGTCGTGGAGTCCGATCCCGACCGGCGCGAGGAAATGCTGACCGGCCTGCTGGGCGAGTTCGGGATTTCTCACCTGCGCCGTTCGCCTTCGCTGGCGCTCTCGGGCGGCGAGCGGCGGCGGCTGGAAATCGCCCGCGCCCTGGCCAGCCAGCCGCATTACATCCTGCTCGACGAACCCCTGGCCGGCATCGACCCGATCGCGGTGGGTGAAATCCGCGATCTGGTCTCGCACCTCAAGGATCGCGGGATCGGCGTGCTGATCACCGACCACAATGTCCGCGAGACGCTGGAAGTGATCGACCGCGCCTATATCATGCATAGCGGCCAGGTGCTGATGGAAGGCCGCCCCGAGGAGATCGTCGCCAACGAGGACGTGCGGCGCGTCTATCTTGGAGAAAATTTCTCCCTTTGACCGCCCGTCATGACGATCGGACCCAAGCTTGCCCTCCGGCAGGCCCAATCCCTGGTCATGACGCCGCAATTGCGGCAGGCGATCCTGCTGCTGCAACTCTCCAATCTCGACGCGTGGTCCGTGGTCGAGCAGGAGATGGAGCGCAACCCCCTGCTGGAGCGCCCCGAGCCGGCCGACGTGCCATTGCCGGCCTTCGAGGGCATACCGCGCCAACCCGTTCTGCCCACGCTCGGCGCGTCCCGGACTCCGGGCACATGGCACGATTCGCAGGATGGGTTGGCCGGCCCCGCCCCCCCGCTGCACGAACGGCTGGCGGAGCAGGTGCGGCTGTCAGCCTTCGATGCCGACGAGCGGCGGATCGCCGCCCACCTGATCACCCTGCTGGATGCCGACGGCCGGCTGGCCACGCCTTCCGCTGATATCGCCCAGGCGCTCGGCTTCGCCCCCCAGGGCAACGGAGCGGCGCGGGTCGAGCGGGTGCGCCTGGCCATGATGCAGTTCGACCCGACCGGCCTGTTCGCCCACGATCTGGGCGAGTGCCTGGCCGCGCAACTGCGCGAGCGCGACCGGCTGGACCCGGCGATGGCCATGCTGCTGCGGCACCTGGACCTGCTGGCCCGGCGCGACCTGCGCCGGCTGCGCACCCTGTGCGGCGTCGATCAGGACGATCTGACGGCCATGATCGCGGAAATCCGCGCCCTGTCGCCCCGCCCGGCGCTGGATGCGACGGCACCCGAAGCCTGCATCATCGTACCGGATATCCTGATGCTGCCGGCAGCGGACGATGACTGGATCATCGAACTCAATCCCGACACCATGCCGCGCGTCGTGGTCAATTCGGCCCTGACCCTGCGCACCACGCTGCGGGCCGCGGACCGCCCCTTCCTGACCGAACGCCTGGCCAGCGCCAACTGGCTGGTCCGCGCGCTTCAGCAGCGGGCCGAAACCATCATCCGCGTGGCCACCGCCATCATGCGCCGCCAGAGCGAGTTCCTGGCCCACGGGGTCAGTCACCTGCGGCCGCTGGTGCTCCGCGATATCGCCGAGGCGGTCGGGCTGCATGAAAGCACCGTGAGCCGGGTGACGGCGAACAAATACATCGCCACCCCACGCGGCCTGTTCGAACTGAAATATTTCTTCACCACCGCCATCGCTGGGCGCACGGGCAGCGGCGACCATAGCGCCGAGGCCGTGCGGCACCGGATCAAGGCCCTGATTTCACAGGAATCCGATCGGGACATCCTCTCCGACGATGCAATTGTGAACGAATTAAGAAAGGAAGGAATAGACATCTCCCGCCGAACCGTGGCCAAATACCGCGATGCGCTGAGGATACCCAATTCGGCGCAGAGAAAACGGGAAAAGGCTTTCGAAGCCTGACGCCATGCCCGGTGGAACGCGCATTATGGACCGCCGGCACGGTTCCGTCCGGTTTCGGACGCTCCTCTATGCAAGGGGTGATGTCACATGCAGATCAATGTCGCTGGCAAACAGATCGACCTCTCCGACGCCCTGAAAAACCGTGTTACGGGCCATCTCGACCGGCTTGCCGACAAATATTTCGATCGCGCCCTGGAAGCCCAGGTCACCTTCAGCCGCGCGCGGTCCTTCTTTACCTGTGATATCAATCTTCACGCCGCGCGGGGCCTGACCCTGCGGGGCGAGGGCGAGGGCACGGATGCCCATGGCGCCTTCGACGATGCCGCCGAACACATGGCCCGCCGCCTGCGCCGCTATCGCGAGCGGGTCAACGACCATATCCGCACCCTGCCCCGCCGCAAATCACCGGAAATGGGGCGCAGCTACATCCTCCGCCCCTCCGACGATTCCGGGCTGGCGGCGGACGGCGCGGCGCAGGATTCCGGCGCCCACGCCACCATCATTGCCGAACGCCCGTCGGAAATCGCCACGCTGAGCGTCAGCGAGGCGGTGATGCGCCTCGATCTGGCGGCCTCTACCCTGCTGATGTTCCGCAACAGCATCAGCGAGCAGATCAACGTGATCTATCGCCGGCAGGACGGCAATATCGGCTGGCTGGACCCTTCCCCCGGCTGACGCCGGGGGCAACCCCGCTGCCGGGACGATCGGGAATCGTCCCGCCAGCGGACGGTGTGGCTCGGTGCAGCGTTCAGTGCAGCAGGGCGGGCACCATCTCGTGTTGCAGGATCGCCTCCACGGCCGTCTCCTGGTCCTCGGTCAGGGCCATCGGGGTTCCGTCCGCCGCGTGGATGGCAAATGCATCTTCCCCCTCGATGATCACGGGTTTGATGTAGGCGACCCGCGAAACCCCAAGTGCCCGCATCTGGATATCCGTCAGATGACGCACATCGGCGGCGATCGGCGTATGGTCGGCCTGAAGCACGACCTGCCCGTTCTGTGTCGTAATTCTCATGATCCGATCCTCCGTAAGGACGATTCCCCATCATGCGGCGATCGTCCCGTTGGCCAGCGTGCCCGTCATGTCATTGTTCGCGGGCTGCCGGCCATGTCGATTGCTGGAGATCATTCACGGCCCGTGGGCCGCTCAATCGTCCTCAAGCGCCCGCACGACACGCTGTGGGCGGGCCTTTGGCAGGTCGATCTCGGTCGGTGCGCCGCCCGAACGGCCCTGCGTGATCTCGATCAGCTTCACGCGGACTTCCGGCTGCGGCCTTACCAGATCGATATGGAGCAGGCCGTTATCAAGCCATGCCCCGCTGACCTCGATCCCCTCGGCCAGCACGAACGCCTTCTGGAACTGCCGCGCGGCAATGCCCCGATGCAGGAAAACGCGTCCCTGCGTGTCGTCGGTCTGCCGTCCACGGATGACGAGCTGATTGTCTTCCTGCGTGATTTGCAGATCGTCCATCACGAACCCCGCGACCGCCAGCGAGATCCGGAGCGACGTGGCGTTCAGTTGCTCGATATTATATGGGGGATAGCCATCGGCCGCCCCTTTCGACGCACGTTCCAACATCTGTTCCAGATGGTCAAACCCCAGAAACATGGGGGATCCAAAAAGTCTACCCGACATCAAGGCCTCCTCAACCGAGCGAGACGATCACGCGGACCCGCCTTCGGCGCCCGCGTCGTCATGATATGGGACGCCCGGCCCGTTTCGCAAGACCGTGTGGGAACGCCGCGCCGCCATGCCGCCTGACGCGCGCGTTCCCACTGGCGCGCGCGCGCCAGGATCGCTACATCGCCCCTATGATCAGTCACGACGAAATCGCCGCCGCCACGCCCATGCCGATCCTGGTGGCCCCGCAGGCCATCCTGCGCCAGAAGACCCGCCTGGTCCGGCCCGAGGACGAGCCGATGCTGCGCGATGCCCTGCCCCGCATGTTCGCCGCGATGTACGCGGCGCCGGGCATCGGCCTGGCCGCGCCGCAGGTCGGCATGGGCCTGCGCTTCGCCATCGTCGATCTGGGCGAGGAACGGCAGCGCGAACCGCTGGTCCTGATCAACCCCGAAGTGATCGCGGAATCGGAGACCCTCGTCTCACGCGAGGAAGGGTGCCTGTCACTGCCCAACCAGTATGCCGAGGTCGTCCGCCCCCAGCAGGTGCGCGTCCGCTACC
>NZ_JBDNXE010000118.1:0-11950 GCF_047721585.1 Gluconacetobacter sp. | reverse complement strand
GTGATAACGGGGGTGGGCGGGCGGCGTTGCACGGAGAGGGGCGGGCTTTCGCCATAGCCCTGCTGATGGGCGGTCTGGTCTGTCACAGTGGCTCTGGTCTGTGACGGTGGTCCTAGTCTGTGACAGTGGCATTGTCCGGCCGGGGCGGTAAATGATTCGTTTTCGGGATGAAAGGTATCTGTCGTGCAGGGCAGCCATACGGTCTTTCGTGGGAACGCGCCCTTAAAATGCCGCACCGCGCTTCCTATAATCTAGAGCCAAGCCGCTCCGGCCTGTTGTCGGGGCACCTTGAGCAGGAGGATCGTGATGTCGGTTTCATCCGTCGAGGAAAAGGCAGGGTCCGCTTCGGCCAAATGGTCCGATGGGGTCGAACTGACACCGGCACAGATTCATGCGGCCCATCGCAAGGCGATGCGTCAGGCGGGTAGGCGTCTGCGCGGCCGGGCGGGCCGGGTGGATGAGCCGGGTGCCATGGCGCGGCCGGGGGCGCCTTCGCTGGACAAGTCCGGCAGGAAGATGTCCGGCCGGACGTGAGAACGGATCGGGGGCTTTTTCAGAAGCGCCGATAGAGGGCGGACGCGTGCCACGCGCCACGCGTCCGTCGTGATGTCTGCGTGGCGGCGTGGCCCTGATGGGCACTTGCCGCCTCTGGGCTATTGCTGCTGGCCGGACACGTCCCTGTTTTTGCAGGTCGTTTGCGACGAGAGTGATGACGGAGAAAAGCCCCATCAGGACCGGTGCGGTACGAGCGATGGCCAGATCCGACCACTGGCGTTGGGTCTCGATGCCGAGATGGCGCCTTGTTTCGGCGAAGGTGACCTCCATCGACCAGCGCCGGACGAACCAGGTCAGGATGTCGACGGGGGACGCGGCAAGGTCGGTGCAGAGGAACGCCTGCGGCCGAAAGCGCCCGGCAGGATCACGTACCAGCACATAGCGGATGGGAACGGTCCGACCTGGATGATGCCACAGCGCGGTGCCGGAGATGAATTCGACGCGGTATTCCTGGCCGCCATACCATGCGCCGATCGCAGCTTCGCTCCATTGTATGGCGGGGTTTTCCAGGCGGTTCGCCAGCGACGGTTGCCGCTCGCCTGTCCGCCGGGGCCGGCCCAGCGTCCTGGCGGTGCGCGGAGACGGCGGGTCGAACAGCCTGGCATCGAGACGCAGGCGACTGACCATGCAGACGCGGTCCCTGACGGCATCGAGCAGGTCGATCGAAGCATAGGAACTGTCGGTGACAGCGATGATCCTGCGTCCGGGAAGCCAGCGGGCGACCAGAAGCAGTCCCTGCCGTGCCCGGTCCGTCAGCTTCCGGTGAGGGCGACCACGCTCGCGCGCGTAGCGTTCCGAGGGACACAGCACCGTCAGGAACGGTAATCCCCACACCCGTCCGGTCCATGACAGCGGCGCCAGAAGCATGAACGCCTGCCAGCGCGGGCCGCTGGCTTTGACGAAATGTACGTGCGACGAGCGCACCGGATCACGATAAATGCCACGCGTGGCGATCCTCCGCCCTGTCCGTCGTCACGACGACACCATCGCGCCGGACGTCGGAATGAGAACCCGGCGCCATGTCGGTGCCGTGAAAGCCGCCCCGGAACGGCGCCAGCCACCCGGCTATCCCGTTGAACCCAACATCGTCGCCGACCTCTTCCTCCATTACTCATCTCCTGCTTCCTTTGCAGGAGAGTGTCGCTCCACCACACGCACACAGGAATCCGACGTTTCTTCAAATGCGATTCAACGCTCAAAACCGCCAAAGTCCAGATCAGGTCGGATTATAGCTTATCGTCCTGTCTGAAAAATGGGGACCATGTCTATAATCCCCATTTTCTTCGCATCGTTCTGTTCTTTTGTCAGGGGTGGAGAAAAGAGTATTATGAAGTAAATATAAATATTTTCAAAACTGTACATCCACGACGAGGCTGTCGCTATAAGAGCCTGCCGCCGGTGTCGTCTGCGTCGTCAGGATGTGCGCCGTGTAAGCGAATTGCTGTTGTGTTACGCCATTGAGCGTGTTCGGGTTGACGTCCGCAGTCGCGTTGGCGCGCCTTTGCGTGCCCGCAGAGCCCCAACGGTCGGTCGTCGATTGCTTGTAGATTTCGTAGTGAAGCAGAGATCCGGAGCCGTTGCTCATGGCGCGGCTTGTGCTGTCGGCGTTATTGCCGTCGCTGATTCCGACCGTATAGGTCGAGCCCTTGGTGCAGCCGACGGTCAGGGACTGGTGGATATCGGTGAAGGCGGTGACAAGCGGGCTGGGCGCGAAGACGACGTCAGGCGCGGTGATCTGGCAATCCGCCGTAACGGTGAAGGTGAGGGGGATGGTTTCGGGCACAGGGCTCGTTTGGCTGTCGAGCCCTATGCAGATACCCAGCAGGCCGATCCCCCAGCAGACGTTCCATGTCCAGCCGATCGTTACCGAACCGGTATAGACGCCAGCACTGACATTGTAGGAGCCGGGTGGAATCCGGATGTAAAGCGGCAATGTGCCGTTGATGCCGTTGAAGAGGCCGAGCAGGCCGATCAGGTTCGTCTCGCTCCAACCGATCGTCTGGCCCGCGATATACGTCGTCGCGCAATTCGCGGACTGGCAGAGCTGCACCGGCAGGCTGTCGCCGCTTGGGTCTCTCAGGACGCTGATCGTCTGGACCTGCGCGTTGACGGTCTGGGTATAAGCGACGGAGAGAAGCCCGCCGGTGCAAGCGAAGCCCGAGGAGATTTCCGTCGTGCTGCCGCCCGAACTGAGAGAGAGGGACGAGAGCGAGCCGAGTGACGTGGTTCCAGGCGTGGAGACGCGGCAAGCCGCCCACGCGTGCCCGTCGGTCAGCGCGACCAGAAAAAGCAGGATCAGAAATGCCAGGTTTCTCATGGGCTCGGCACGCTCCGGCAGACAAGGGGGCCCAGGCGGACCTGTCCGGCCGAAGCGGCGGGAATGGCGCCGACGGTGGCGATGCAACGCGTGCCGGAGGGTAGCGACGCGTCCAGCTTTTCGCCCCGGTCGATCCCGTTCAGGTAAAGCATTCCGTCCCAGCCGACATAGGCCTCCGCTTCCGCCGTGTGTACGGAGGTGCCGACGGGCAATGGCTTGCCTGACGGGTCGGTCAGGCGGATTAGTACGGTCAGCACATGTTTCATCGGGAAGCGGACGAGATAGCCGCTGCCATATTGGACGGCGACGCGCTGCTCGACCATCCGGCTTTGAAGATCTGCCGGGAGCGAGAGCGTATCGATTTCGTATTTCGCGGGATAATAGGAGGTCGCGTAGGGCACGAGCAGATGACCGCCCGCGTTTGTCCTGCCGACGAGTTGATTCTCGTACCGGATCGGCACGCCCGCCACGTGATCGGTACTGACAACGGCGAAAGCGTCTGAGACGCGATTGCCGAGGAAGGCCGCTCCGTCCATCAGTGCGATGGATCCCTGGGCTTCCGCCCAGCGCGTGGTGTCGTCGACGTTTCCGTAAATACCGCCCTGGAACTGCGCGAACGGGGCGCGCCAGCTCACCGAGCTTTCGACGGAATCAGAGCCGCCGGCCCGGCCGGTGCTGTTTGCGTGCTGGTAGTTTGCGGTCCAGCCGAAATCGCCCTGCGCCGCAACCGAGCGGCTGGCCGAGATCTGTTCGGTGCTTTCCCCGTCGGCCTGTCGGCTCCATCCGGCGGTCGCGGTACCATAGGCGCCGAAGGGGATCACGATCTGGGCATAGCCCGCCCATCCGTCCGTCCTCGCGCTCAGGGTACTCAGTTGCCGGTTGACCGACAAGGACAGGCTGATGCCGTGCCAGAGCGGGAGCGTGTCGCTGATCGTCGCGAACCGTGTGCGCTGGCCGACCGCAGGCCTGATGTCGAAATAGCCGAGGCTGAGCGAGCCGACACGTTTCAGCGTAAGGCTTGCGCTGGCCTGAAGGCTCGAACGCGGCAGGCGCATGAAGCCGGGATTGTAGGTCGAAAGATCGGCATAGCCCCGCGTGCGCCAGATTTTCTGTGCGGCGAGCGTGAAATTTTTGTGGGTGAACTGATAGCCGGCCACGAATTGCCGCCCATGCGTGGGCAGCATTGTCCTGTCGCTTCCGTCCCGGTTTCCAGGACGATCGCTGGCGCTTGCGGCGATATTGACGACGCCGAACCGCTGGCCGATCTGCGTGAGCATCCCCAGTCCGCCAAGGAGCAGATGGGGGGCGGCCTCGGCATGGGCCTCCACGGTCAGGACGGGCAGGAGCCCCCGGCGGTAGGAGGCATTGAAGCTTGGCGCGCCATAATCGAAATCCACCAGTCCGTAGCGTTCGCGCTGCGCGCCGACGGCGACCGTGTAGTCGGTATAGCCGGGGTGCAGCAGCGTGCTGGCGACGTAGAACGGAACGTTCGTCACGATCCGCCGGCCCAGCGCGTCCGTCGTCACCACGGTCGCCTCGCCCGCGCCGTTGATGTAAGGCAGGTCGGTCAGGCTGTAGGGTCCGGGCTGGACGGAGCTGTGCATGGATTGCACGCCGTTGATCAGCAGATCGACGCTGGTGGGGACGGAAGCCTGGCCCGAAAATTGCGGCAGCGGGTAGGTCACGATGTCCGGGCGCACGGAGAAATCGCGCGAGATCTGTGCGCCGCCCAACCGGATCGTACTCGACCAGGCCAGGGCATGCGTCACGATATCCCCGGCTTCGGCGGTCAGCACCCGATTCTGGTCCGAATAGCGCCAGGTCGTATCGTAATGGCGGTACGAAGCGCGGCTTTCGCTGTTGCTGACGATGCCCGCGAAGCCGAATTGGGCGACGCCCGTGTTCGAGATCGTGCCGAACGAGCCGAAAATCCTCTCCTCGTTCCACAGGGAGAGGTTTGCGAGGCCGGTGGCCTGCGTACCGTACGCATCGTAATTGATGATGGCGCCGAAGCTCGCCCGCGCCTTCTTCTCCTCGATCAGCTTGTTCCGGACGAAGCGCTGCGCCGGCAGCCAGTTCGTTGGAACAGTGAGAAACAGCCTTTGCGCCGCGGAATCATAATGCGTGTGCAGGCCTTCGATCGTGTCCAGCGCAACCGGCCCCTCATCCCTCGTGGGCAGACGCGCGTCCAGTCCAAGCGTTCGAAGAACCGGTGCGGCGAGGAAGAAGCGCTCCCCCCTGGTCAGAACGGGCTCGACGCGACCCGTATCGAAGCCGTTGAGCACGAGATCGAGATAGAGCGTCATGCCCATGTCCAGTGCCGCCGGTCCAAGGCTATGGGGCGGCGGGGGAAGGGCGGCTGCCCGGGCGCTGTTGCCGCAGAATGTCGAGAGCACCATCATGCAAAGTGCCGTTCGCCGTTTTCTGCCTATCGTTCTTGTTGTTGCGCGGCATGTCACTGTTGAGCCGGAATGGTCTCATGCTTGAGTCCGCCATTGACGACGGCCTGGAGAGGCTCGCCGCCCGGGTTGCCGGCCAGGGGCCATTCCATCGTACGACCCGGCAGGACGTAGCCCAGCAGGCCCGTCGAAACGGTTGTCTTGCCCAAGGAAACCTGGCTCAGTTGGGCGTGGATATGTCCTGTATTGGCAACGTCCAGGAAACGTCGGCCGTTACGTGTCTCGACGTGCCAATGCAGCGTGGGCTGCTCCTTGATGTCGCTCGCCATGGTTGGCGCGCTCGTCCCTGTGGGCGCACCCGTCCCGTAGACGAAGAGCGGCACGGAGTATCGGAGCTGGATCGCGATCTGCGGCCCGCTCTTCGCGGCGGCCTGCCGTGACTCCGGCGTGGGGATTTCGTCAATGATGATGCGATAGGCGGTTTCCGCGTTCGGGAGCATGCTTCCGGCGCGGATCAGGCGGATGAGCTGGCGGACTCCGGGCGCCACGCTCGCCATGGGCGGGCTCGCGACGATTTCCGTCTGATCGGCATATTGGTCGCCCGTCGAATCCTGTGTCCAGCGGAAGACGCGGATCTGGAGCAGCACAGTGTGATGGTCGTTATTTTCCAGCCACAGGGCGGCGGCAGGGGCCGCGCTGCCCAGCACCGGGTTGACCGGCCAGATCGTGACGGCGGATGCGGCGCGCGTCTCTCCCGGGAAAAACCACACGGCCAGGAGGCCGAGGAACAGCAGGCGGAGGGCAGTTACCATTGCAGCGTCACCGTTAAAATATCGGAGTAGAGTCCGGCGGGTGAGAGACCGGTCGGCGTCGCCTGTCCGAAGACAGGCAGGGTGAGCGGGCTGGGCGAGCCGGTGACGTTCACGCTGATGGCGGTATCCGGCTGGATCGCGGTGCTATAGGCGCTGTCGCTGAAGAGGGCATAGGCGACCCGCGCCGTGCCGCCGGACAGGACCATGCCGCGCGAGCCGTCGGCATAATGGAGGCCACCATCGACCATCATCGTCACCGGCACGCCGGGCGTGCAGGTCAGGGAAACCGTGGCGGAGGGGCTGAGCGCGGCCCGGAGTGGGGCGTTTGACAGGGACGCGGCGGAACCGAATCCAAGAGTTCCCAGCGAGTGGACCGAGGCGCCGGAGGCCGGGACCGCCCCGTTGACCGCGCAGCCCGCGACGATCTGGGTCGAGACCGACATCGTCGCGCTCGTGGTGGCCCAGGCCGAAGGGGGAAGCGCCGCCAGCAGCGCCGTACCGGCAACGGTCGCACCGACCCGCACGGCGTTTGCTCAGAAGGACAGTGTGACGTTGAGCGTGTCCGTATAGGTGCCGGCGGGCAGCGCGCTCGCCGTCCCCGAGCCGAAGACCCGTCCGTAGAGGTTGGTGGTGTAGGTCGTGCTGCTTGTCGCGAAAGCCACGGCGGTATTGTTCTGAATTACGGTCGAGTGGCTGGAATCCGAATAGAGATCGTACGGCACATTGGACGTGCCGAAGGCCAGGGCATGGAGATGGCCACCGCTCTTACTGGCGTCGTTGCTTCCGCCGGTGATCATCAGTTCCGGGCTGATCCCCGGCGAGCAGGTCAGCGATATGCCGCTGTTGGAACCCGACACAACCTGGGCGTCATGTTGTGTGAAGAGCGTCGTCTGCGAGCCGAAATCGAGCGTGCCGAAATTGGTACTGGAGCCCTGAGCCAGAAGCGTGCCGCTGATGCTGCACGCTGATGTCAAAGTCAGCGTAACGCCGATCGTGCCGGTAATAGTGCTCTGAGCGGCGGCGCGATCGGGATGACCCAGTCCGAATCCCAAGGCGACAAGCAGTAATCCAGCGCAGGTCAGCCGCAAGCGGAGGGACATGAGGCGCATGTCCCTGGCGGTGTCGCGCGATCTCGACCCGATATGCAGCATCTCATCTCCAATGGTCTGACTTCGAACCCTCATTGGAATAATTTATGCTGACGCTCATTAATCGAAGGTGAACGCTCGGGGGCCATCGGGGATTTCCACATGGCATGTCTCACCGGCGCTGGTGTGGACGGAAAACCGCCAAAGTCCAGCTCAGAGCCTGACCGCAAATGTGGGCTGGCGAGCGAGAGCGGCCTGTTCCGGGCAGCGCCCGGCGTGTGTTTCCGAGCATCGGAGCGGAGTGGCCTTGATGGCCATGAGCACCGAAGCGCAGGAAATGCGCTGAGGGCACGCCGCCAGCGCGCGTTTTCGGTCAGGCTCTCAGCCATCCAGTGCGCGGCGGCCCAGGGCGGGGTCGTCGGTGAAGAAGCCGTCCAGCCCCATATCCAGATAGCGCCGGATTTCGGCGATCGAGCCTTCGGGATTGCGGGCGTCGTCTCCGGCACCGTTGCGGAGCTGGCGGGGCAGGAAGCGGTTTTCCGGGCGGCAGGTGTAGGAATGGACCAGCAGGCCGGCGCCGTGGGCGTCGTCGATCAGGGTGGTCGGGGCCTGCCAGGCGCCTGATGTGTCGCGGGGAATCAGGTCGATGTTCGAGGGGCCGATGGCGTCGGCGTAGGTGCGGACCTGGCGCAGGCCGTCCGGCGTCATGAGGTCGCCGAAAGTGGTGTGGCCGCCGGCCGCCGCGATGTCGGGCACGCGCTCGCTCCGCTCGCCCATCAGGAACATCAGGCGGGCCTGCGGGTTGATGGCCTGTACGCGCCCGCGCAGCATCTTCAGGTTGCCGGTCTCGAACGACTGGACCTCCAGCGGGGCGTAGCGTGTGTAGTCGTGCGCCGCGATCACGCGCAGGAAGGTTTCCTCCGGCGTGTGGTTCAGGGCGTGGAAATGGGTCGAGTTCTTGATCTCGGGGATCAGGCCGATGACCCGGCCGCGTGCGGCGGATTCGGCGGCGACGAAGTCGATCACTTCCTCGAAGGTCGGGATGTCGAAATGGCCGTCGTAGCGGGTGTTTTGCGGACGGATGCCGGGCAGGCGCTCGCGGGCGCGCAGGGTCTTGAGTTCCGCCAGGGTGAAATCGGTGGTGAACCAGCCGGTTTCGTTCGTTCCGTCGATCATCATCGTGCGGCGGCGGGCGGCGAATTCGGGGCGTGTGGCCACGTCGGTGGTGCCGGCGATGTTGCTCTCGTGCCGGGCGACCAGCACGCCGTCGCGGGTGGGCACCAGGTCTGGCTCGATATAATCCGCGCCGTCGGCGATGGCCTTGGCGTAGGACGCCAGCGTGTGTTCCGGCCGCAGGGCGGAGGCGCCGCGATGGGCGAACACCAGCGGCCGTGGTGCGAGCGAGGCGGCCGCCCTGGCGCGGGATGCCGGACCAAGGAGCGCGGTGGCGGCCATCAGGGGGAAGATATCTCGGCGTGTGAGCACGGAAGGGACCTCGGGATTCGGCGCGATGTCAGGATGGGGATGCGCGCGGGACTTGCCATGGGACAGGCGGGCATGGGGTGATCGGATGGGCGGCATATTGGGCGGAAGCCTTGCGGATGCTCAAGATCGGCCGGTTGCCGGCAACCTGCGGTCGGGTCGTGTTTCCGCGCTTTATGGTGGGAATGGCGGGCATTCGCTCGCTCTGTGAATATTTGAAGACGGCGCGGCGAGGCGGTGTCATGGCGCAGGGTGGGGCGAGGCTGGACACGCAGTTGCCATGCAATTAATGGGCATGGCAATTATTGTGATGGCACCATAAAACAGCGGCATGACTGAAGATGACAGGTCGCAGGCGACGGGCCTGCGTGCATCCCTGAATATCGACGAAGCCCCTTTTGCCGGCATGCCCGTGACCTTTCGCGTCATGCGGCTGGGGGCGGTGTGGCGCACGCGGCTGGAGCGGGAGCTGAAGCCCACCGGGATGACCGTCGCCGGCTTCCGGCCCATGGTCTATCTGATGATGATGCCTGAGGGTACGTCGCAGCGGGACCTGGCGGCGGCGCTGGATACCGACACCTCGGCACTGGTCCGGGTGCTGGACCTGCTGGAGACGGCGGGACTGGTGGAGCGTCGGCCCGATTCCGTCGACCGGCGGGCCAACAACCTGTTCATTACGCCCGAGGGGCGGCGCAAGTGCCGCGCATTCCATGAGATCGCGGCGCGGGTCGAGGCCGAACTGACGGAAGGGCTGTCCGCCGGGGCGGTCGCGGATCTGGTGGGGCGGCTGGAGCATATCCTGGACAATGCGGCGCGTCCTCCGGCCACCGGCATGCCCGATGGCGGCGAGACGGCATGACGATGTTCGACCCTGCACGCTTTCTGCCGGCCTTTCTGACGGATGATGCGCAATGGCACGCGGTGCGGGGGCGGGCGGGCTTCTGCCTGCGGACCTTTGCCGCGATCGGGCTGGCCCTGTCCTGCTCGTTCTTCTTTCAGCTCGAATCCCCGATGTCTTCGGTGACGACGGTGATGATCGTGGCCAATCCCACGGTCGGGGCGCTGATGGCCAAGAGCATGTGGCGTGTGATCGGCACGCTGCTGGGGGCGACCATCGCCGTCGCGCTGATGGCGGTCGTGGCGCAGTCGCCGGTGCTCTATACGATGATGCTGGCGGTGGTGGTGGCCTTCGCCTGTCTGGTCGCGACCTTCCTGCGGCTGTTTCGCGCCTATGCCGCTGTGCTGACGGGCTATACGATCGTGATCGTGGCCGCGCCGTCCTATGCCGATCCTGACGGTATCTTTCTCAGCGCCATGGCGCGGCTGTCGGCGGTGACGGTCGGGATCGTCGCGACGGCGGTGGTGTTCATGGTCACGTCGGTGCGCCGGCCCGACCGGGTGATGGCGCAGGTGGGGCAGATGGTGCGCGATGTGATCGCGTATGCCATGGATTTCCATCGCTTTCAGTTCGCGGGCGGGCGGTCGCCGGATGTCGTGACGGCCGAGCCGGTGGTGCTGGGCGGGTTTCGCACCCTGCCGCTGCCGCTGAACGACAGGCGGGGCACGCTGCTGGCGCGGATCAGCGGCCTGATGTCGTCGGTGGAATATGCGGCGGCCGATACATACGAAATCGCGCGCCGGGTGAATGCGCTGCGCGTGGGGTTGAGCGGGTTGGCGGGGGTGGTCGCCACCTATCATCCGCTGTGGCACGACCTGGAAAACGACGCGCCTCCGATGCGGCGCCTGCATGAACGGGTCGCGTCGCTGATGGCCGAGATCCTGGACCTGACGGACGGGGCGGACTGGATCGAGACGCCGGAGCCGGTGCTGGCCGCGCTCGGCACGGCACTGGAGGATCTGGCGGTGGCCGAGCGGGCCGTGCAGGACGATGCACTGCTGTCGGCGATCGACAATATGCGCGACGTGCTGGTGCAGCTCGATGCCGTGATCCGGATGGTGGTGGCGCCGTCCCTGCCGCGCCGGGTGCGGCTGCGCTGGTTTCTGGACTGGCCGACCGCGCTGCGCAACGGCGCGCGCGGCGGGCTGATCGCGCTGCTGGCCGGGTTGCTGTGGTATGTGTTGCATTGGAGCGCCGGGCCGATGCTGATGCTGTATGTCGTCGCGGCATCCAGCCTGGTGGCGACCACGCCTTCGGCCTCGCGCTCCAGCGTGATGATGGCGGCGGGGACCACGCTGTCGGTGCCGGCGGGGATTGTCTGCCACATGCTGGCGCTGCCGCGCATCGACGGGTTTCCGTTATTGTGGTTTTCGCTGTGTATGTTTCTCGCGCCGGGGATCTGGTTGCAGTTCAGCCCGCGCTACGGGATCGGGGCGTTCGGCTATGGCGTGTTCTTTGCCGCGATGCTCGATGTGTCCAATCCCATCCATTACGACGACATCGCGCTGACCAATACGTGGATGGCCTTTGTGGCGGCCGCCGCGCTGCTGGTGCTGGGCTTTCGTGTGATCCTGCCGCCGGACGACCGGCTGGATGCGGGGCGGCTGGTGGGGTCGCTGTCGCGGGCGTTGCGGCGGCTGGCGCTGGTGCTGCCGGTCGCGCCCGAGAACTGGGTGGTGTGGGAAGGTTTGCAGATCCAGAAGATCTGGCGGCTGGCGATGCGGCTTTCGGTTGGTGTGAGTCCGGACGAGCGGCAAGCCTATACCGATGCCGCGTTGGGGGCTGTGTCTCTGGGGAGGCTGGTGGTACGGGCGCGACGGATCGCGGAGTTGCCTGCGCTGAACGTGGCGGATGCCGAGGCGATGCGTGCGGCCGTGCGCGGCTTCGATGGTCTGCTGCGCGACCCGGAGGCGACGGCGCGGGGACTGGTGGACGCGGCGCAGGCGATCCTGGCGCGCGCCGGCGAGGGCGCGGCGGGGCTGGAGGCGCGGCGGGGGGCCGCGTGCCTGCAACAGGCGGCCTATATCCTGCGGGCTGTGCCCGGCTTTTTCCATCGACATGGTCCGCTGCAACTGTCGCCGGAGATGCCGGGTGCGCATCGTCCGCTCGATAGGCCGGTGCCGGTCTATACGCCCTTGCTGGGGCGGGTGCGGCGCCATGTCGGGTGAGGTGCGATGGCCCGGCGTCGCCGACGGCCAGGGTGCTGGCCGTTCGGATGCCGGCATGGCGGGGGCGCCTGTGGGTGCCGCCGTGTTTTTCGTCGTTCGCGCCGGCCGCGCCCTGTGGCCCGCGCCTGTCGATCCGGTCGTTCCGATGAGCCGGCCATGAAAGATCCGAGAGTCTGATGCCCCTTCTACGCACCCTGATCCGCGTGGTTCTGACCCTGAGCGTCGTTGTGC
>NZ_JBDNXE010000117.1:0-12220 GCF_047721585.1 Gluconacetobacter sp. | reverse complement strand
CTGATAGAGAATCACAAACGATTCCAATGATTCAAGATGTTCTTGGACGGACACTTAGATCTTATCATTATAATTGGTATTACCAGAGAGACAAAACGACGGGGGGAGATTTTATTGTAAATATGTACAACCCGGGGGCAAGCTATACCCCTTGTTTTAGCACCTCTGTTTCAGCTGGCTGTAAAGGATCATTCGGCACATCGCGGTATGATTATTTTCAAGAGGGTATATATTTTCAAGATCAGATCAAGTTGAAGCGCTTATCAATCCTGTTGGGGGGTAGGCAAGATTGGATAAACTATAATGGGCACGCTTTGAGCCACACCTACAACAATACCAATGGACAAAATATTACAACAGAGACCCCAGGAAATACGGCACCACAACCAGCGAGCGCTTTTACCTGGAGGGCGGGTATTCTTTATAATTTCGCTTTTGGATTAACTCCTTATTTTAGTTATTCAACATCCTTCGTTCCTCAGACTTCAACAAACTATCAAGGACAGCCGTTCGCACCATTGACTGGGAAGCAACTGGAAGTTGGTCTAAAATATAAGGTTCCTAATAAGGATATTCTTTTGACAGCTTCAGCTTTTCATATCGATGAAGACCATTATCTAGAGCAGGACCCCGTCCACACTAATTACAGCCTTGATGCGGGACGAGTTAAGTCTCAAGGTTTTGAAGTCTCAGCGAATGCGAACCTTACGAAAGATCTGAGAATGATAGCCTCGTATAGTTACGTGGATATCCGGTATGCAAAGACAAACAAAGCAGCAAAGCGGTATAATCCTTATACAGGATCAACTTATGGTAACGCGATTTCTCAAGAAGGAATGTTCGTTCCCTATGTGCCACGCAATATGTTTTCATTATTTTTGGATTACTCTTTACCTCGAAACGTTTTCAACGGATTTGGTGTGAACGGCGGCTTGCGTTACGTTGGTTTTACTTATGCTGGAAATGTGGAGTCGTTTAAGTCGCCTGCATATTTCCTGTTTGATATTGGCGCCCACTACGATTTTGGTGCATCCATTCCTGCCCTGAAGGGTTTAAAAGCACAGCTAGCAATTTCCAATTTAACGAATAAATATTATGTCACACGATGCAATAATAGCGATTGTTATGTGGGTCAGGGACGGCGAGTGTATGGAAATCTGATGTATAATTGGTAAAATTTTTTCTTCCCGAACTACATCGCTTTTTTCCCATTGGCTTCAACACCTTGCTCCACGTCTCCATGCCAAAGTCGAGGGGCAGATGCGCTGCAAGTTCCGAGGGGCGGACCTATGCAAGAAACATGGGTTGCCCCCGACAATATCTGTGGGGCGACCCATGCCAAACTCGTCGGGTAACACTGCGCAAGATGCGTAGGGCGGTCCTGCAACATCCATGAGGCCGATGCCGTGACAGCGACCTTGTGGAGCATCGCCGGATATCGGCCCCTACATTACAATGGAATAAAAAAATTCCTTTTTTGTTCTAATTTTATTGCTTTTTTCGGTTCCGTCTCATGGCGTAGCCCGACACGTCGTTACCCCGCGTTCCCGGCTCGTTCGGCCCTTTGACACGGGACCGGCTCTACCATCTTCTGGCGACTGCCATATCGCCCCGCCGCTGGATGATCGTCTGACGGCGCGGAGCCGCGTGGGTGGGGCTGATCCGATGGGGTGGAGATTCCTTGCCCGCACGGATGGGATCAGCAGCGGGCTGATGGAACTGACCGTCCACAACATTCCCTTTCAAATCCTGGGTCTGAACATCTCATGCTCGGGCAGCGGGCATGGCGGGAAACGATTCTCCGTCATCATCGGTGACATCACGGCACGGGTGGTGAGGGGAGGATGACCCGGTCGGGCGGTGGCCGGGGACGTGGAGAGAAATACTATACTTTGGTATATTTTCGGCATACTCATTTCTATCTGAAGTCGGGCAATAACGGCTTGCGACGTGGCCGGGAATCAGGAAAATGACGCGGATTTCCTGACGATGCCCGTCTGGTTATTCTTTCATATCCTTCGTGCCCAGCCTGACGATTCCGCGCGGCACGCATGGCGGCGGTCCTGACCGCTGCCATGCCGCCGCGCTTTGCCTGTCTCTCGCGGCACCCCGACCCTCGCCATGGGGAGTGTTTCATCATGAACGGCTTCGAGACTTTTCTGCGGACCCTGTTCAGCCTGTTCCTGACACGGCGGCATACGCACCGCCATTTCCGGCGCCAGGCGATCCTCGAAAGCCTGAACAGGCTGGGTAGCGGAGACCGGCAGGCACCGTTGCGATACGAGTCCAGGACCATGCGCCAGGTCGCGACCGACGACGTTCCGGCGGCGATCGCGCGCCTGCATTCCTACGCGGACGGGCTGACCGGCACGGAGGCCGAAGCCCGCCGGGAACGCTTCGGCCCCAACGAGGTGGAGCACGAAAAGCCCCTGCCGGCCTGGCGGCATCTGTGGCACTGCTACGGCAACCCGTTCAATCTGCTGCTCACGGTGCTCGCCTTCATCTCCGTCCTGACGCAGGACCTGAAGGCGGCGGTGGTCATCGGGACGATGGTGGTGCTGAGCACGCTGCTGCGCTTCGTGCAGGAAGGGCGCTCCAACCGGGCCGCCGAACGGCTGAAGGCCATGGTGAGCAATACCGCGACCGTCATCCGGCGTCGGGCGCCCGACGCGGCGGCCGTGGCCATTGGCGCGCGGTATTTCGGCGTGCATCTTCACCCGGCCCCGCCGGCCGCATCGGTCGAACTGCCGATCAGCCAACTGGTGCCGGGCGATCATGTCATCCTGTCCGCAGGCGACATGATCCCGGCCGATTGCCGGGTGCTGACGGCCAGGGATCTGTTCGTCTCGCAGGGCGCGATGACGGGGGAATCGCTGCCGGTGGAGAAATTCGCCGAGATCGACCGGCCTTTTACCTCCGTCTTCGAGACGCCGAACCTCGTGTTCATGGGCACCAACGTCGTTTCCGGCTCGGCCACCGTGCTGGTGGTCGCGACCGGTGCGCGCACCTGTTTCGGCGCGCTGTCGGCCCGCGTCTCGGCGACAGACCGCACCCAGACGGCGTTCGAAGCCGGCGTGAACGGCGTCAGTTGGCTGCTGATCCGCTTCGCCCTCGTCATGGCGCCGGTGGTGCTGTTCATCAACGGGCTGACGAAGGGCGACTGGGTCGAGGCGTCGCTGTTCGCGCTGTCGGTCGCGGTCGGGCTGACGCCCGAAATGCTGCCGATGATCGTGACCTCCACCCTCGCCAGGGGCGCGGTCACGCTCTCGCGCAGGAAAGTGATCGTCAAGCGCCTGGACGCGATCCAGAATTTCGGCGCGATGGACGTGCTCTGCACCGACAAGACCGGGACGATCACACAGGATCGGATCGCGCTGGCGCGGCACACCGATGCGTTCGGTACGCCCTCCGATACCGTGCTGCGCTATGCGTGGCTCAACAGTTTCTACCAGACCGGGCTTAGGAACCTGCTGGACCGCGCGGTGCTGGAGCATGTCGCCCAGGGTCATGCCACGCCGAGTCATGCCACGCCGAGTCATGCCACGCCGGGTGATGTCATGTCGGGTGACGTTACGTCGGGCGATGGTCCGTCAGGCGATGGTCCGTCGGGCGATGTTATGCTGGACGATGTTACGTCGGTCCATGCGGCGCCCGACGCGCGGGACTGGCGCAAGGTTGACGAAATTCCCTTCGATTTCGTGCGTCGGCGCATGTCGGTCATCGTGGCGGAAGGCAGCAATCCTCCCGTGCTGATCTGCAAGGGCGCGGTCGCGGAAATGCTGGCCGCGTGCGCGTGGATCGCGGATGACGAGAATGCGGCGCCGCGGCGGCTCGACGACGACATGCTGGAGCGGCTGCATGCGGTGACGCGGGACCTGAACCGGCAGGGGCTGCGCGTGGTCGCCGTTGCAATACGCGAGATGCCCGCCGCGCAGGCGGTTTATTCGGTGAAGGACGAGGCCGGTCTGACGCTTGTCGGCTATATCGCCTTCCTCGATCCGCCGAAGGAGACGACGGCGCCGGCCCTGCGCGCGCTGGCGGCGCACGGCGTGGAGGTCAAGGTCCTGACGGGCGACAGCGAGCTTGTCACCGCGCAGGTCTGTGCCCAGGTCGGGTTTGGGCATGCGCGCTTCCTGACCGGGCCGCAGATCGACAGCATGAGCGACAGCGTGCTGGCGCACGCGGTCGGCAAGCACCGGATTTTTGCCCGCCTTACCCCCCAGCACAAGGAACGCATCGTCCGCGCGCTGCGCGACGGCGGCCATGTCGTGGGCTTCATGGGCGACGGGATCAACGACGCGGCGGCCCTGCGCGCCGCGGATATCGGCATCTCGGTCGATACCGGCGTGGATATCGCCAAGGAAGCCGCCGACATCATCCTGCTGGAAAAAAGCCTGATGGTGCTGGAGGAAGGCGTGCTGGAAGGGCGCAGGACCTTCTGCAACATGCTCAAATATATCCGCATGACGGCGAGCTCGAATTTCGGCAACGTCTTTTCGGTCCTGGCCGGCAGTGCCTTCCTGCCGTTTCTGCCGATGCTGCCGCTGCAATTGCTGGTGCAGAACCTGCTCTACGACCTCTCGCAGACCGCCATTCCCTTCGACAGCGTGGACCGCGCGCTGGTTGCCCGGCCGCTGAAATGGAATCCACGGGATATCGGGCGGTTCATGATCTTCTTCGGCCCCGTCAGCTCGGTTTTCGATATCGCGACGTTCGTGCTGATGTGGCATGTCTTCGGCGCGAACAGCCTGGACCGGCAATCGCTGTTCCAGTCCGGCTGGTTCGTGGAAGGGCTGCTGACGCAGACGCTGATCGTCCATATGATCCGCACGCCGAAACGGCCCTTCATCGACAGCCGCGCGGCATGGCCGCTGATGCTGATGACCGTGCTGATCGCCGCCGCCGGCATTGCCCTGCCGGTCAGCCCGCTGGCCGGGTCTTTCGGGCTTCAGCCGCTGCCGCCGGCCTATTATCCCTGGCTGGCCGGCATGGTCCTGGGGTATGCGGTCCTGACCACCGCGATGAAGATACTCTATATCCGCCGGTTCGGCTGGTAAGCGACCGCATGGGCGGAGCCCGCTCGCCCTCTGGAGTCCCGATCTGTGACCCTTGCCCTTCATTTCAGCAGCCTGTCGTCGCTCGCGACCACGCTCGTCGAGCTTGCGGCGGCTTTCGTCCTCGGTGCCCTGATCGGCGTCGAACGCCAGTTGCGCCAGCGCACCGCCGGGTTGCGGACCAACACGCTGGTCTCCGTCGGCGCGGCGATCTTCGTGTCGCTGGGTGCGCGCCTGTTCGACATCGACCATGGATCGCAGACGCCCATCACCGTCGTCGCCTATGTCGTCTCGGGCATCGGCTTTCTCGGCGCGGGCGCGATCATGAAGGAAGGGGCCAGCGTTTCCGGCCTGAACACGGCGGCCACGCTGTGGGGGTCGGGCGCGGTCGGTGCCTGCGCGGGCGCGGGCCTGCTGGGCGAGGCGTCGATCGCCGCGTTCTTCGTGCTGGCCAGCAACACCCTGCTGCGGCCGCTGGTCAACCGGATCAACCGCCGCCCGTTCAGCGAGGCGAGCAGCGAGGCCCTGTATGTGGTGTATGTGATCTGCGACCGGACTTTGAGCGCGGACATCCGGGAGAATATTCTCGGCATCCTCGACGATACCGGCTACCCGGTCCGCCAGGTGGACGGCCATCCGCTGGGTCAGGACGAGATGGAGATCGAACTGACGCTCTTCCCCACCGCCGTCAATGTCGAGGAACTGGACGACGCGGTCGAGAAGGTGGAACGGTTGCCCGGTGTGCGGCAGGCATTCTGGAACGCCCGTGACGAGACGTGACGGGATGTGACGCGAAAGGGACGAACCGGATGCGGGCACGGCTTCGCCTCGGGCTCCGGCTGGCCCTTCTGGCGGGGGTCATGGCCGCGCTGTTCGCCGTGGACACGGCCACGAATTACGAGGTCGCGGCCGCGGTCTTCTATGCCATGGTCGTTCTGACCGCCGCGCCGTTCCTGGGCCGCCGGGCGCTGATCCGGCTCTCGGCGTTCTGCGTCGCGCTGACCGTGTTGAGCTTCGCGCTGACGCCGAAAGGCAACATGCCCATCGGTCTGGCCAATATGGGCGTCAGCATCGCCGCGATCGTCATGACGGCGTGGCTGATCCTCAAGATGGACGCGGCGCGGCAGGCGGCGCAGGACGCCCACGCGAAGCTGGTGCGGATCGCGCGCATCAAAAGCCTCGAGGGGCTCACCACCTCCATCGCGCACGAGATCAACCAGCCGCTGGCCGCCATCGTTACCAGCGGCAATGCCTGCGGCCACTGGCTGGCGCATGACCCGCCGAATCTCGACCGGGCCAGGCAGGCGCTCGAGCGGATCGTGCGGGATGCGGGCCGGGCCAGCGCCATCGTCGCCCGCGTCCGCAGCCTGACCAGGGGCGAGCCGCCCAGCAGGACCGTCTTCGCCTTCAACGATGCGGTGGGGGAGGTCGTCGGCGTGTCTCGCGGCGAGATCGAGCGTTACGGAATCGCGCTGGTGCTGGACCTTGCGCCCGACCTGCCGGCGGTGCGTGCCGATCGGGTCCAGGTCCAGCAGGTGATCGGCAATCTTCTGCTCAATGCCATCGAGGCCATCGCCGCCGGCCCGGCTCGCGCGCGCACGATCCATATGGTGTCGGAGGTCGCGGGCGGCATGGTCCGGCTGTCTATCTGCGATTCCGGCATCGGCATTCCGGCCGGTATCCGCGACCATCTCTTCGAGGCGTTCTGGACGACCAAGGAAGACGGCATGGGGATCGGGCTGAGCATCAGCCGTACGCTCGTCGAGGCCAATGGCGGGGAGATTTCGGCGGAACCGGTGGAGACGGGGGGCGCGACCATCCGCTTCACCGTTCCGGCCGTGCAGCAGGAGAAAAGCTGATGACCGGCCCATGCGTCGTCTATGTGATCGACGATGACAGCTCCGTCCGCGCGGCGCTGGACGACCTGCTTGCATCGGTCGGGATCAGGGTTCTGACCTTCGATTCCACCACGGCGTTCCTGGCGCATGGGATGGAGGACGCGCCGGGCTGCCTGGTACTGGACGTGCGCATGCCGGGCCAGAGCGGCATCGACTTCCATCGGCGCATGGCCGGGCTCGGGATCGCGCTGCCGGTCGTCTTCATCACCGGGCACGGCGATATCACGATGGGCGTGGACGCCATCAAGCATGGGGCGATCGAGTTCCTGACGAAGCCGTTCAATGACCAGACCCTGCTGGATGCGATCCAGAACGGAATTGGAAAGGATCGCGACCGTCGCCGGGCCGTCGCCGAAAGCGAGATGGTGCGCGCGCGCTGGGCCTCGCTTTCGGCGGGAGAGCAGGAGGTCGCGCGACTGGTGGTGCAGGGGCTGTTGAACAAGCAGATCGCCTCCGTGCTCGATGTCAGCGAGATTACTGTCAAGGTCCGTCGCGCCCAGGCCATGCGCAAGATGGATGCACGGACCCTGCCCGATCTGGTCAGGCTTACGGAAAAACTCGACCTTGACGGCCTGTCATGACAATTCAACAAAAGATAACGTATAGATGTATTATACTAAAGTATATTTTCTGAATATGAACGCAACATTGCCGGTCTGAAAAAGAATGTGGTTTCTGGCCCCATCTTGAACGGAGGCCGGATTGATGCATACGACGCGCCGCGCGGAACGCTTCCCGCGCGAGGGACAAAGACATGGCGTGCGGCCCGGTTCCGCTCACCGCGCTGTCGGCCTGATGGGGGCGACACTGCTTTCCGTGGGCCTGCTCCCGCCGGCGTCGGCGGAGACGCCGGGCAGGCCGGGCGGGCATCGCGACCCCAAGGACCATGTGCGGCCGGCCGTGACGAGGCAGGCGGCGCCTGCCCGAAGGACCGTGCCGGTGACGAAGAATGCCGACCCCGAAGCCATCGTCGTCCAGAGCGACCGGCATCGCGTGATCCATCCCAACGGCACGCTGCTGACCAAGAGCGACTGGGCGACGGCGCTCACCGGTGCGAACCCGCTTTCCCTTCTGGCAACGACGCCGGGCGTTTCCTATGTGTCGAGCGATGCCTATGGCCTCGACGAGTCCGATGCGAGCCTGTTCATGCGCGGGTTCCACATGAACGAACTCGGGATCATGTTCGAAGGCATTCCCCTCAACGATGTCAGTTTCACCACGTTGACCGGAAACAATGTCAACAATATCGGCGTGCCGGACCTGATCGGTTCGATTTATGTCTCGCCGGGCACATCGCGCGAGAGTGCTTTTTCCAGCACCAGCAGAGGCGGCGAACTGCGATATTCGCTTGAGAACCCGACCGACAGGGCAAATGCGGATATCACCCAGTCGGTCGGCAGCAATCAGACCTACGTCACCACTGTGACGGGCAATACCGGCCAGATCGGCGCATACGGGCCGAAAATTCTTGCGGGCTTCCAGCGCATCTCCAAAGACAAATATGAGGGCGGTGGCACGCAATATATGATCCGAGGCAACGTGAAAGTCACGCAGGACGTGTCCTGGGGCGATTTTTCGGCATTTCTCGCGGTGTCCGACGCGCAGGTCTGGGGTTATAACGACCTGTCGAACGACATGATCTCGAAGCTCGGCTGGCGGGGTTCCGACTACCTTTATCCGAACTATCCCCTTGCCTATTATCAGGCGGGCGCCGGCGCGGCGAACGCCTGCGGCCCCTATCTCTGTGGGGATCGGGCGGTGCTGATCCCGTATGATAGCGGTCAGGTTTCTCAAGACTGGCTGGGCTCGCTCCGCCACCATTTCAATATCACGCACGCCCTGAGCGGAAACATCCTGTTCTATGGCGCCAGCACCTATACCGATGCTTCCGTCTCGGACCCCACGACCCCTTCCGAAACCGGCGCGCCGTTTTCGGAGCAGGTCTGGCATTCGCAGGTCCGGCGCTTCGGCGGGACTGCCGAGCTGGCCTATCAGATTGCCGACCATGCGCTCTCTGCCGGGCTGTGGGAGGAATCCGCGTCGTCGCGGGCTGCGGGGTCATGGTACAATGAACCGTTGCTCGGGGAAGGAAAGCCCCTTCTTGCGGTTGGACCTTTCACATCATATGGACCGGCCTTCCAGGTCGAGAACATGTCGGCGTGGAAAACGTCGTCACGTCAGATCTATCTGCATGATGACTGGCATCTTCGCCCGGAGCTGACATTGGGCATGGGGTTCAAGGCGGTCGATTTTTCGACCACCGGGGGCGGCATCGGGAACGACGACGTGCCGGCACCGTATGGCAAGCTGCGGTCCAGAAACGGGTTTCTACCGCATCTTTCCCTGTTGTACAGACCAACACGGCAAGACGATTTCTTCGTCGATGCCGCGCGGACCCAGGGCGCCTATAACGTGTTCCCGCGCGGGAATCTGGGATACGGCGCGTCCGCATGGACCGCGGCGGATCAATCCACGTTCGACGAAGCGACGCGCGATATCAAGCCGGAAAGAGACACGACGGTTACGATCGGCGGACATCATCGACGTGGCCGTCTGCGGATTTCCTATGATGCTTATTTCAGCCTGATCGAGAATCGGCTGATCGCGGCCTCGGTGGGCGATCTTCACGCCCCGATCAACACTGTCGCCTCCATCCCCGCGTCGCATATCTGGGGCGGAGACGCGGCTGTCGCCCTGCCGGTCGGACATTATCTCACCCTGAACCAGAGCCTGTCGGTCAGCCGCTTTTCCTACGGTGGCGACCTGAATGTCGGCGATACGGTCTTTCCCCTTCGCGGAAAAGCGCAACCCGGCTATCCGGCCATCTCGCTTCTCAGCAGTCTGCTGTTCCATTACCATCAGTTCCAGGCCGGAGCGACCGCCACGGTCTATCTCGACCAGCAGACCAATTACCAAAACGATCTCAGGGCCAGAAATTACTTCAACACGACGGCTTTCCTGTCCTACGAGGTGCCGAAGCATGGAAATATTCCGGGGCTGAAATTCCGCTTCGACGTTTACAATATATTAAACGAGAAAATGATCGGGAATATCGGAGTCGACGGGTTCCCGTTTTCAGGCGACAAGCAGACGATGCAGCGCGCGGCTCCCCGCCAGGCTCTTTTCTCCATAGGGACGAAATTCTAGAAGGTGGTTCTGTATTTTTACGCGTGGTCGATCGGGTAATCCTGAATGACGCACACTCGGGAACGATCGCGAGAGTAGGGGCGTCATCGGAATAGCCTGTCGGGCGGGGCCATAGGCGCACGACATGCTTCGCCAGGCCGAAGGAGGCTGAACTTGAAAAATGGACCCGTCATTGCCCTGATCTCGGCCCTGCTGTTCGGTGCGGGCACGCCGCTGGCCAAGCTGCTGCTCGGTGACGGGGTCGATCCATGGCTGCTGGCCGGGCTGCTTTATCTCGGCTCCGGGATCGGCCTGGGTCTGTATCATATGATCGGGCGGGTCGCGGGGGCGGTTCCGCGCGAGGCACCGCTGGCGCGCGGCGACCTGTTCTGGCTGGCGCTGGTCGTACTGGCGGGTGGCGTGATCGGCCCGGTGCTGCTGATGATCGGGCTCGCGCAGAGTGCGGCCTCGACGGCGGCGCTGCTGCTCAATGTCGAGGGGCTGGCGACGATGGGGATCGCGTGGGTGGTGTTTCGCGAAGCCGTCGATCGGCGTCTTCTGCTGGGGGCTTTCGCGATCCTCGCGGGGGCGGTCGTCCTGTCGTGGCAGGGCGGGCCGGGCGATTTCGGCATGGGGGCGCTTGCCATCGTGGGCGCGTGCGTCGCCTGGGGCATCGACAACAACCTGACCCGCAAGCTTTCCGCCGCCGATCCGGTGCAGATTGCCATGGTCAAGGGGCTGGCGGCGGGTTCGGTCAATCTGGCGCTGGCCCTTGTCCATGGCGCGACGCTGCCGCCGCTGCCGGCGATCGCGGCGGCTGGCGCGATCGGGTTCCTTGGCTACGGTGTCAGTCTGGTGATGTTCGTTCTGGCGCTGCGCCATCTCGGCGCGGGGCGGGCGGGCGCCTATTTTTCCAGCGCGCCGTTCATCGGCGCTGTTGTGGCGGTGCTGCTGCTCGGCGAACCCGTGACGGGGCACCTTGTGGTGGCGGCGCTGTTGATGGGGGTCGGCCTCTTTTTGCATCTCGCGGAACGGCACGATCATGAGCATACCCACGAGGCCATGGGGCATGCGCACCGCCATGTGCATGACATCCACCACCAGCACGAACACGGGCCGGACGATCCGTCCGGTGAGCCGCATACGCATTTCCATCGCCATGCGCCCATGACGCATCGCCACCCTCATTATCCCGATTTGCATCACCGGCACGGCCACGCCCGCTGACGGAGGCCCGGTTTGAAAAGTCAGTCTGCCGCGTGGGCGGGCCGCGTCGCGCCACGCGCTGTGAGCGGGCCGCTATAACGGCTTTGATAAAATTCATCCAATGGATCAGGCATCATTTCTGGGTGGTGACGATGACACGGCCGTGAATCCTGCCGTCCCTCCGCACGCCCCTGTTCCAGCCGGTTTAGCGTGCTCTTGCCCAGCGGCGCACAGCCGATGCGACCCGCGTCCAGCTTGCCCGCCCGCGTCGTAGGCGTGCTGGCGGCTCCGGCATGGATGGGGCGTCAGGGCGCGGCTGCGAGGGGGACGAGGCGTTTCTGTCCAGCGCCCCGGCGTGTCACGGCACCGGCACCACCATGATTTCGATTTCAGGTTGGCTGCTGCCGCTGAGTTGGATGACGGAGCGTCCGGCCGGTAGCGGGAAATCGACCATCTTGCCGATTCCGCTACAGGCTGGCCCGTGCTCGTGGTGGGTGGACCCTATGGCGGCACCGTCGCGCACGACGTCCAGCCACGCGCGGGCGTTGAGCATGACCCGGTAGGTGCCTGCCTTGGGAACGTCGAAGGCCACCATGCCGCCCGAACTGACCGTGCCGCCCGGTTCGTCGGGGCGAAGGGCGTAGCTGACATCCGGCGTCGGTCGCAGGGCTACCAGCACTGCCTGGCCCGGTGGGAGGACGGCGTGATCGAGCGCGGAAACGGTGCCGGCGGCTTCGAAGTGGGTGGGGGAGGCCCATGCGCGCAGATCGTCGGGGAGCGCCGGCTTGCCTGGCGTGCAGTTGGCCTGCGGCGTGTCCGCTCGGGTGGGGGGGGCCGTGGTGAGCCCGAACCGCAGGGTGGCGAGAGCGGGGAGGTCGATTTGTTTCGCGGTTGCCATGGTGCCGTTCCGCAGGCGTGTATCACGTTGGAGGACTA
>NZ_JBDNXE010000116.1:0-12222 GCF_047721585.1 Gluconacetobacter sp. | reverse complement strand
GCTCAACGGCACCTGCCGATGGGCGCAGCGATCCTCCAGCGCGAAGACTTCGCCTTCAACAGGGCGGACAAGGGCGATCGGCAGGCCGGCATAGCGGGTGCCGATGGTCTTGCCGGCCTTCAGTTCGCGCGACCAGGCCACGGGATACCAGAAATCGGGATCACAGCGAATGCGCCGCAGATCCTCCCCGAGGGTCAAGGCGGGGCGAGGCATGCTGTCCGTCGAAAAAATCTGGTTCATCGTCTCTCTATGTGCTCGGTCGCCTGCGGCTGTCCGGTGGGTCGCGCGGCATCGTGACAGAAGCCGCACGCATTAAAGAGGCATCTCATCCTGTCGCGCAATTGATAATCCATGTCATTGCCCGGCAGCGGCAAGGGCCCGGTTTCTCTTCCCGCCGGTCAGGCTGGAAGCCCTTATGATATCAGGCAACGCACCGGTCGCCGGCCTTGATTCTGATCAAGGACGTGTCGATTCCCCAACGGGCTTCCCAACGGGCTCCCCAACGTGCGGCGAGGTGGCGAGTTCGGCGGTCAGGTCCTCGATAAACTGCCAGGCGACGCGCCCCGAGCGCCCGCCACGGGCAACCGACCAGGCATTGGCGCGCCGCGCCAGCTCGTCCTCCCCGATCGCGAGGCGCCGGGTCGCGGCATAGGCCCGCACCATGTCCAGAAAGACATCCTGCGCGCAGTTATGAAAGCCGATCCAGAGCCCGAACCGGTCGGACAGCGAGACCTTCTCCTCGACCGCCTCGGACGGATTGATGGCGGTCGAGCGTTCGTTGTCGATCATGTCGCGGGGCATCAGGTGCCGCCGGTTGGAGGTCGCGTAGAACAGCACGTTCTCCGGCCGGCCCGAGATCCCGCCATCCAGCACCGATTTCAGCGCCTTGTAATCGGCATCCTCGCTCTCGAACGACAGGTCGTCGCAGAAGACGACGAAGCGGCGCGTACTGGTGCGCAGCAGGGCCAGCAGGTCGGGCAGGGTGGACAGGTCCTCGCGCTGGATCTCGATCAGCACCAGGCTCCCCCGGCCGGGCGCCGTCGGCACGCCCTCCGCCGTCAGGTTGGCCCGCGCATGGGCGGCCTTGACCAGCGAGGACTTGCCCATACCGCGCGCGCCCCACAGCATCACGTTGTTGGCCGGCAAACCACGGGCGAAATGCAGCGTATTGTCCAGCACCAGCCGGCGTTGGGTCTCGACGCCGCGCAACAGGTCCATATCGACATGCGCCACATGGGCCACCGGCTCCAGACGGCCCCGCGCGGGGTGCCAGACGAATGCATCGGCGGCATCCAGCCCGGCCAGGCTCGGCGGCGGGGGCGACAGCCGCTCCAGCGCCTGGGCGATACGGTCGAGAAAGGGCAGGAGAGGGTGAGACTCCATCGTCGGTCCTGTGGCTGGAAAGGCGCGATCGGACCCGGAGCGCGGCGGAAAGCAAACCGACGCCTTGACGGGAAACGGACGAAAACTATGGTCCACTGCCTCAGCCCGCAACCCATTAAATGAGCGCCGAAAGCACGACATGACCGCACTTTCAGATTTCCTTGTGACCCCGGCATATGCCCAGAGCGCCGGAGGCGAGGGGGGGCTCCTGAGCGCCGGCGGGCTGATGTCGATCCTCCCTTACGTCGCGATGTTCGCGATCTTCTATTTCCTCCTGATCCGCCCGCAGCAGCAGAAGCAGAAGCAGTTGCGCGCCCAGCTCGCGGCGATCCGTCGCGGCGACCGGGTGCTGACGGCCGGCGGCATCATCGGCGTGGTGCAGAAGATCCGCGACGATTCGAACGAAATCGAGATCGAAATCGCCCCCAACGTCCGCGTGACGGTGGTGCGCGAGACCCTGACCTCGGTCGTCACCAGCACCGCCAAGCCCGCTAACGACGCCGCCCCCAAGGCCGGCTGAACCGCGCCCGGCGGCGGCCGGCGAACCGGCCGCTTCGCCGGCCGTTAAGCCCTATCCGGGGGGAAAGGGGCATGACGCTGTACGGAGAGATCGAGGCAGTCAGGGCCGAGCGCGGGGCCGGGCGGGGCGCCGAACGCTTCCAGCCCGTCTGCCAGCCCGCCTGCATGCGTGGCCAGGCCGGCGTGGCCTCGGGTCTGGCGTCGGTGGCCGGGCTCATGTTCGGTCTCGATATCGGCGTCATCTCCGGCGCGCTCGGCCCCGTCGCGCGCGAATTTCACGCCACCCGGCTCGTGCAGGAATGGATCGTCGCGGCCATGATGGTGGGCGCGGCGCTGGGCGTGCCCATCGCGGCACGGCTCTCCTTCGGCTGGGGGCGCAAGCACACGCTGCTGATCGGCGCGGCCCTGTTCGTGGCGGGGTCGCTGTTCTGCGCCATGGCCGGGTCGGTCGGCACGCTGATCGCCGGGCGGGTGACGATGGGCCTCGCGGTCGGCATCTCCACCTTCACCGCGCCGCTCTATATCGCGGAGATCGCCGATCCCCGGCACCGGGGCGCCATGGTCGCGATCTACCAGCTCATGATCACCCTCGGCATCATGGCGGCGTTCGTCTCCAACGCGCTGTTTTCCTATTTCGACACATGGCGCTGGATGCTGGGCATCGTGGCCTTTCCCGGCATCGTCTTCATGATCGGCGTCGCCTTCCTGCCGGCCAGCCCGCGCTGGCTGATGATGCGCGGCAAGCGCGAGGCCGCGCGGCGCGCGTTGCAGGACCTGCGCGGCCAGGGCCAGAGTGTCGCCCGCGAACTGCGCGAGATCGACGCCCGCCTGCACGTCCGCACCTCGGGCTGGGCGCTCCTGCGCAGGGACCGGAATTTCCGCCGCTCCGTGGCGCTGGGGGTGACGTTGCAGCTCGTCCAGCAATTCACCGGCATGAACGTGGTCATGTATTACGCCCCGCGCATCCTGGGCCTCGCCGGCTTCGTCGATCATGGGCGCCTGTGGGGCACCGTCATCGTGGGCGCGGTGAACGTGGCCGCCACCTTCGTGGCGATCGGGCTGGTCGATCGCTGGGGCCGCCGCCCGCTGCTGGTCTGCGGCCTGGTCGTCATGGCCATCGGCATGGCGCTGCTGGGCATCTCCCCCTCCGCCGAAGTGCGCGAGACGACGGCGCAGGCGCTCGCCATCGGCGGCATGATCTGTTTCGTGTCCGGGTTCGCCTTTTCGGCCGGGCCGGTGACATGGGTGCTGTGCGCGGAAATCCAGCCGCTGCAAGGCCGGGAGTTCGGCGTGGGCTGCTCCACCGCCGCCAACTGGGTCGCCAACATGATCGTGGGCGTGTCGTTCCTGTCGCTGATGGACCGCCTGGGCCTGTCCGCGACCTTCTGGCTCTATGCGGGGCTGAACGCGCTGTTCGTGCTGCTGGTCGCCCTGTTCGTGCCCGAGACCAAGGGCCTGACGCTGGAGCGGATCGAGCGCGACCTCGCGGCCGGCGTCAGGCTGCGCGATATCGGGCACGCCGGGCCGCTCTCCGGCGGCCGTACATGAAAAACCCGGCCCCAAGGGGGCCGGGCATTCCAGGTCACGCGGTACCGTCGGCCGTTCAGGCGGCCTTGAGCTGCGCCTCGGCGAACTCGTAGTTCGCCAGCTTGTCCAGATAGTTGGTCACGTAGTCGGGGCGACGGTTGCGGAAGTCGAGATAGTAGGAATGCTCCCACACATCGAGGCCCAGCAGCACCTTGCCCTGGCCTTCGGCCAGCGGGTTGGAGCCGTTGGCGCTCTTGGTCACCTTCAGCTTGCCGTCCGAACCCAGCACCAGCCACGCCCAGCCCGAGCCGAACTGCGAGGTCGCAGCCGCCTTGAAGTCGGTCTTGAACGTCTCGACACTGCCGAAATCCTCGGCAATCTTGGCGGCCAGCGCGTCGGGGATCGTGCCGCCGGTCGGCGACAGGTTCTGCCAGAACAGGATGTGGTTCCAATGCTGGCCGGCATTGTTGAACACCGGCGCCAGGGCCGCATCCCCCTTGACCGCCAGGATGATTTCATCCAGCGACTTGCCCTGAAGTTCGGGCTTGGCTTCGACGAAGCCGTTCAGCGCGGTGACATAAGCCTGGTGGTGCTTGCCGTGATGCAGCTCCAGCGTTTCCTGGCACATGCCGCGCGCCGCCAGCGCGTTGGTCTGGAACGGAAGAGTGGGCAATTCGAAAGCCATGGACGTTCTCCTTGGAATTGCAGCGGCGAAAACGCCGCCCGTCAGAGCTATGGGGGCGGGGAAGGGGCGTCAAGTGACGGAACAGGGACGGCCGACCCGCCGGCCGAAACTCTTGCGCCACGCCGTCGCGCGCGGCAAGCCATTGTCATGACACGCACTGCCATGACGGCCCCCCCGGAAAGACGCGCCGCCGCCGCCGGAGTTTCCCCCGGCGCCCCCATTGCCCGGCGCGCCGACCCCGACCGCTTCCTGTGCGCGCTGTTCCTGCCGGCGGCGGCGCGCGAAGCCGCTTTCACCCTGCTCGCCTTCAATCACGAAACCGTTCGTGCCCTCGGCGGCATGCAGTCCCGCGCCGTCGCGGGGTCGATGGCGGGGCTGATCCGCCTGCAATGGTGGCGCGAAATCATCGAAGGCACCCCCCACCCGCACGAAATCGCCGACCCCATCCGCGCGCTGATCGCGCAGGGCCGCGTGAAGCCCGAAACCCTGCTGGGCATCCTCGACGCCCGCGAGGCCGAACTGGACGGGCTGGCGGACTGGCCCGCCTGGCGCACGGCAATGCGCGGCGGCGCCGGCGGCATACAGGTCGCCATCGCCCAGGCGGCCGGCGTGACGGACCCGGACCTGCTGAAAGCGGTCGAATCGCACGGCGCCGCCTACGGCGCGGGCGGCCTGGTGCGGCATCTGGAACTGGTGCTGGCCAGCGGCCGCTGCCCGGTGCCCGATTCCGCGCTGGCCGAATCCGGCCTGTCGGGCGACACGATTCGCGACGGCGCCCCCCTGCCGCCGGACATCGCGCGGGCGCTGCGCGCGGACCTGCGCCGCGAGGGGCAGGCATTCCTGGCCGAGGCCGGCCGCCGGCGCCTGCCGCGCCCGGCCAGGGCGGCGGCGCTGCCGGGCGTGCTGGCCCGGCGCGACCTCGCCCGTGGGGCCGACCCGGCGCCACGCGGCCTCGGCGACCGGCTGGCCGTCATGGCGGCAATGGCATTCGGCTGAAGGCCGGCGCGCCTTACGGCGTATTGGCCACCATGCTTTCCAGCACGGCGAACAGCGCGGAATAATCGTCGTTCGCATGCGCCCGCCGCGTCAGCGACAGAAGCTGGGTGGTGGTCGCCATGGTCGGCACCGGGGCGGCGACACGGGCGGCGGCGTCCAGCAGCAGCCGCATGTCCTTCTGCATCAGGCGGGTCGGGAATTGCGGCCGGAAATCGCCCGCCCTGGCCGCCTTGAGCTTGCGCTTGTGATGGGGCGAGATCACCGCGACCGAATCGAGCGCCTCGAACAGCATGTCCCGGTCCAGCCCGGCGGCCACGCCGTAGCTGAAGCCCTCGGCAACGGCGGCCAGCCCCACACCCATGATGCCGTTGATCACCAGCTTCAGCTTGGAGCCACAGCCGGCTGGCCCGGCATGGATCGTCGTCTGGCCGATAATGTCGAAGATCGGCTGGGCGCGCGCCACAACCTCCGCCTCTCCGCCGACCAGCACCACCAGCGTCCCGGCATCGGCCTCCGGCGTGCTGCCCGACACCGGGGCATCGAGTGCGGCGATCCCCCGTTCGCCGGCCGCTGCCGCCAGCGCCAGCGAGGCTTCCGGCGACACCGAACTGGTATTGATCAGCAGCGTCCCGGCCGCCATGCCCGCCAGCACGCCGTCGGGGCCATAGGCGGCACTGGCCAGCGCCTCGTCATCGGGGACGCAGAGAATGACGGTCCCGCCCGAGGCTTCGGCCAACTGGCGGGGCGAGGGCAGAAAGCGGGTCGTGCCGTCGCCACCCTTGCCCGATGGGGTATAGGCTACGATCTGATAGCCGGAGGCTTCAAGGTTTCGGCCCATGCGGCTGGCCATGGCGCCAAAGCCGACAAAGCCGACAGTCCCTGCCGTGCCGTGATCAGAGGAATCGGTCATGGTCCTGTTCCTTTTCAATACCGTCCCGTTTCCGGCAAGGTGCCGGACGATCCCGGCGGTGTCACGCCCTCTGCCCGGCGCGTGCCGGGCCCCCAGCAGGCCCCAGGAAAGAAGGCCCCTCATGCGCGTCTTTCGCTACCCCGCACCGCCATCCTCCGCCATCACGCCACCCGCGCTGTGGCTGTCGCGGCGCGCCATTCTGGCCGCCGCCGCCGGCGCCGGCCTCACGGGTTCGATCCTGCCGCCACGCCCGGCCGGGGCGGCGGAGCTGGCGGCCCGTCCGGGCGCCCTGTCGGGCACGGGGCTCAAGCCCACGCCCCTGCGCGACGTGACGCACTACAATAATTTCTACGAATTCGGACTGGAGAAGACCGACCCGGCCGAACATTCCGGCGCGTTCCACCCCCGCCCCTGGACCGTGCGGGTCGACGGCATGGTGGCCAAACCCCGCACCTACGACATCGACGCGCTGCTGACCCGCCCCCTGGAAGAGCGGACCTACCGCATGCGCTGCGTCGAGGCGTGGTCGATGGTCATCCCCTGGATCGGCTTCGCGCTGCGCGACCTGCTGGCCGAGGTCGAGCCGCTGGGCAGCGCGAAATATGTCGCCTTCGAATCGGTGGTGCGCCCGTCGGAAATGCCGGGGCAGGGCGGCGTGCTGCCGGTGCTCGACTGGCCCTATGTCGAAGGGCTGCGCCTGGACGAGGCCATGCACCCGCTCACGATCCTGGCGGTCGGGCTGTACGGCCAGACCCTGCCCAACCAGAACGGCGCGCCGATCCGGCTGGTCGTGCCGTGGAAATACGGGTTCAAGGGCATCAAATCGATCGTGCGCATCCGCCTGACCGACCGGCAGCCCCGCACATCATGGAACCTCCGCGCTCCCGACGAATACGGCTTCTACGCCAACGTCAATCCGGCCGTGGACCACCCGCGCTGGAGCCAGGCCAGCGAGCGGCCGATCGGGGCCGGTGGCGGCTTCTTCGGCGCCGCCCGTCAGCCCACCCTGCCGTTCAACGGCTATGGCGAACAGGTGGCCGGCCTCTATGCCGGCATGGACCTGCGGCGCGATTTCTGATGGCGGCCTGGTACGCACGGTCAGCCGGCCAGATCCGGCTGGCCCTCTACGGTTTCGGGCTGCTTCCGGCGGCGGTGTCGTTCGTGCTGGGCGCGACCGACCGGCTGGGCGCCGATCCGGTCAATACATTCGAGCGCACGCTGGGCCTGTGGGCCTTGCGATTCCTGATCCTGTCCCTGTGCGTCACGCCGTTGCGGGACCTGACCGGGGTCAATGTTCTCCGCTACCGGCGCGCGCTGGGGCTGCTGGCCTTCTGGTACGCGCTGTTCCACCTGTCGGCCTATGTGGCGCTGGACCAGGGGTTCGACCTGCCCACCCTGCTGGCCGACGTGACGAAACGGCCCTTCATCATCCTCGGCATGGTCGCCTTCACCATCCTGGCCGCGCTGGCCGCGACATCGAACCGCTGGTCGATCCGCCGGCTGGGCCGGCGCTGGAAGGCGCTGCACCGCCTGGCCTACGCGGCCGCGCTCTGCGCCGCCATCCATTTCATCCTGTCTTTCAAGGTGATCCGGGCGGAAACGCTGCTCTATGGCGGGGTCGTGGCCGGCCTGCTGGCCTACCGGGTCTGGCGGGCCATGCCCCGGCGCGCAACGCCGCCGCCGGCCTGAACCGGCCATCCGGATTTCGGTGATGGTTCCCTTGCCACGATGCGGGAAAAGCCTGACAGTCATGCGCTGCCGGAATGGAAAGACCCGCAGTTCCACCGGGGAATTCCAGAAAATGGAAGCAATAAGAAGGAACAGGCCGGATCGGTCTTCTGTCCCCGCTTGCCGCGCCCGATGGAGCGGGTCAGGATGGGCTCGCGCAGAGATGATGTCTCGGAATGCCGGTTCAGATGGCAAGAGGTTGGGGCGTTCCGGAGGACCGGACCGGGTTATGGCTCTGCGATCCCGTTTGTGCGATGGGCGGATTGTCCGCGACGATACGGCCCGCATGCCACCCGGTTCAGGTTCGTCCGGTCCTTGGACGACCACTCTTTCCCGCCTTCGGTCCGCCGCGATGGGACCGGCGGCCCAGACCGTATTCACAGGCTTCGGCCTGCGCGCCTCGTTCCGGAGAATGTCATGACCTCGAATACGACCCGAACCGAATCCGCCTATGATGTCGTCCTGATCGGCGGAGGGGTCATGAGCGCGACGCTCGGCGCGCTGCTCAAGCTCCTGCAGCCGGACTGGTCGATCGGGATGTTCGGACGGCTGGACGACGTGGCGAAGGAAAGCTCCAACGCCTGGAACAATGCCGGCACGGGCCATTCCGCGCTGTGCGAACTGAATTACACCCCCTCGCGCGCCGACGGCACGATCGACATTTCCAAGGCGGTCGGCGTGAACGAGGCATTCCAGCTTTCGCGGCAGTTCTGGGCCTATCTGGTCGAATCGGGCATCATCGCCTCGCCCCGCGCGTTCCTCAATCCGATCCCGCACATGAGCTTCGTCTGGGGCGACGAAAACTGCGACTATCTGCGCCGCCGGTACGAAGCCCTGAAGGATCATCCGCTGTTCAGCGGCATGCGCTTCTCCACCGACCCGGCGCAGCTTGCGCAATGGATGCCGCTGGTGATGGAAGGCCGCACCGCCGGCACCAAGCTGGCCGCGACCTGGATCGCGGCGGGCACCGATGTCAATTTCGGCGCGCTGACGCACCTGCTGGTCAATTTCCTCTCCGGCCAGCCGGGTTTCGACCTCAAACTGTCGCATGAGGTCGAGGACCTGAAGCAGGACGCCTCCGGTTCCTGGCGGCTGGCGGTGCGCGACCTCACGTCGAACGCCACCGTGTCGGTCGGCGCGCGCTTCGTCTTCATCGGCGCGGGCGGCGGCGCGCTGCCGCTGTTGCAGAAGACCGGCATCCCCGAATCGAAGGGCGTCGGCGGCTTCCCGGTCAGCGGCCAGTTCCTGCGCTGTACCAACCCGGACATCGTCTCCCGCCATCATGCCAAGGTCTACGGCAAGGCATCGGTCGGCGCGCCGCCGATGTCCGTGCCGCATCTCGACACCCGCGTGATCGACGGCAAGGAGGGGCTGCTGTTCGGCCCCTATGCCGGCTTCTCGACCAAGTTCCTCAAACAGGGCTCGCTGTGGGATCTGCCGAAATCCATTCGCATGGACAATCTCGGCGCCATGCTGGCGGTGGCGCGCGACAACATGCCGCTCACCCGCTACCTGGTGCAGCAGGTGCTGCAATCCAACGAGACGCGCCTCAATGCCCTGCGCGATTTCGTGCCGAACGCCCAGGCGAAGGATTGGGAACTGATCACCGCCGGCCAGCGCGTGCAGGTCATCAAGAAGGACGCCAAAAAGGGCGGCGTGCTGCAATTCGGCACCGAAGTCGTCACCGGGGCCAACGGCACGGTCGCGGCCCTGCTCGGCGCGTCGCCTGGGGCCTCGACCGCCGTTTCGATCATGCTGACCGTGATCAGCAAATGCTTCCCCAGCGAACTGCCGCGCTGGGAGGCAAAGCTGCGGGAAATGATCCCGTCCTACGGCGCCCCGCTGGCCGACCGGCCCGAACTCTGCGCCCAGGTGCACGAGCGCACGACGCGCAGCCTGCAACTCGAAAGCTGAGAGCCTGACCGCAAACGCGCGCTGGCGGCCTGTCCTCCGCGCGTCTCGGCCGGGCAGGGCGCATGGCGCCCCGCCCGGCGGTGCCGCAAATCAGTCTTCGTCGTCGTCCAGTTCGCTGAACTGGTCGGCGGGGTGGCGGATCGGGGCCTGCTGCTGGCGCACGACCCGCGCCTCGCTCTGACGCCGGGTGAAGTGCGATGCGATATCGGCCAGATCGACAAACTGGTCGGCCTGCCGCCGCAGGTCGTCGCCGATCAGCGGCGGCGAGGTGCGCACGGACGAAATGACCGTGGTCCGCACGCCCTGGCGCTGCACGCTTTCCAGCAGGCGGCGGAAATCGGCATCCCCGCTGAACAGGATGGCATGGTCCATCTTCGCGGCCATCTCCATCATGTCGACGGCCAGTTCGATATCCATGCTGCCCTTCACCCGCCGGCGCCCGTTCTGGTCGACAAACTCGCGGGCCGTCTTGGTAACGAGCGAATAGCCGTTATAGACCAGCCAGTCGGTCAGCGGTTTGAGCGGGGAATATTCCTCGCTTTCCAGGATCGCCGAATAGTAATAGGCACGGATGATATGGCATTTCGAGCGAAAGAATGTCAGCAGATTGCGGTAATCGACATCGAACCCCAGATGACGCGAGGCCGAGTAGAGATTTGAGCCGTCGATGAAAAGACAAGTCCGTTCGCCGGGTTGAAAAAACATGGGTTATGAATCCTCGTAAAATGACCTGAGGTTGAAAAGTCGTGCGGATGAAGTGCCGAACCTGAACAATATGCTCAACAAACGTCAGATTAGAGCCGTCGCGGAAAAATTGATACGGTCGAAACGAAATATACAGGACGTTTTCGGGCGAAAATATAAAAAGTCAATTGGATATTTCATGTTTCAGAAGATTTCGATCATCCCGTCAACCAGGCCGTCACCATGATCCTCATCGCCATCGGGGCCAATCTGCCGCGTGAAGGGGGCAGCACGCCGATCGAGACCTGTCGCTGGGCCGTCGGGCGCATCGCCGCCATTCCCGGCCTGCGGGTGGTCGCGGTCTCGGCATGGTACGAAAGCGCGCCGGTTCCCCCCTCCGGCCAGCCGCCCTACGTCAACGGCGTGGTGAACGTGGCGGGCGAGATCGACCCCGCCGCGCTGCTGGCCGCCTTGCAGGCGATCGAGGCCGAGGCGGGGCGGCGGCGCACGGTCGCCAACGCCGCGCGGCCGCTGGATCTCGATATCGTGGCGATGGGCTCCTGCGTGCGTGACGCGCCCGATCCCGTCCTGCCGCATCCCAGGGCGGAGGAGCGGGCCTTCGTCCTGCTCCCGCTGCGCGATGTGGCGCCGGACTGGCGCAATCCCCGCACGGGGCATCGCGTCGGGGCGGCGATCGCATCCCTCCCGGCGCAGGAGATCCGCCGGCTGGACGATACGTGACGGGGCATCCCACCAAACCCGGCCTTGCGTTTGCGCCGCACTGTGGATAAAATCGTTTTTTTTAATAATGTAAATACCGGAGGCTTGCCTTATGGCGCGCGTCACCGTCGAAGATTGCGTTGAACGGGTTCCCAATCGCTTCGAGCTGGTTCTGCTGGCGGCGCAGCGCGCGCGCGGCCTGTCGCGTGGCGAGGAGATGACGATCGACCGCGACAACGACAAGAACCCGGTCGTCGCGCTGCGGGAAATCGCCGACCAGACGATCGAGCTCGAACAGATCCGCACCGATCTCGTCCGCTCGCTGGCCCGCGCGCCGGAGCCCGAGCCGGCCGACGAGGAAGTGATGGACCTGATCCCGACCGAGCAGAACATCTTCGGTCTTCAGGACGTTTCGGCCGAGGAAGAGGCCGCCCACGGCGCCGGCATGTCGGCCGAAGAGCTGGAGGCCGCGATCGAGGCCGAACTGGGCGGCCGTTCGCGGCGATAAGCCCATGGCAGCGGATGCGGCCGGCCCGACCGACATGGTCGTCGATGTCACCGCCCAGGCGCCGGCCTCGCCCGCGCCGGGCGAGGACCGGGCGCTGGTTTCCGCTGCTTCGACCGCGCCTGAAGGCACGGATGGGCCTGAAGACACGGATGGGAATGCGGCGCCCGAGCCCCCTCCCGCCCGCGTCATTTCCTGCGAAGGGCTGGTGCGGCGCGTCCGTGCCTATGCTCCGGATGCCGATCTCGACCTGATCCGCCGCGCCTTCGCCGTCGCGCAGGAAGCCCATGCCGGGCAGGCGCGCGATAACGGCGACCCCTACATTACCCATCCGCTGGCCGTCGCCAGCATCCTCGCCGGCTTCCATCTCGACCCGGCTTCCATCGCGACCGCGCTGCTGCACGACACGATCGAGGATACCGGGGTCACGCACGATCGCCTGCGCGCCGAATTCGGCCCGGCGATCGCCGATCTGGTGGACGGCGTCACCAAGCTGACCCGGCTGGAACTCCAGTCGGACCGCACCAAGCAGGCCGAAAATTTCCGCAAGCTGGTGCTCGCGATGTCCAAGGACATCCGGGTGCTGATCGTCAAGCTGGCGGACCGGCTGCACAACATGCGCACGCTGCATTACGTGCAGCGGCTGGACCG
>NZ_JBDNXE010000115.1:5242-12325 GCF_047721585.1 Gluconacetobacter sp. | reverse complement strand
CGCCTGGCCCGCCGACTGGCAGGCCCGCGCACCCCTCCCGTGGTCATGCCGCCCCCCGAACCCGCGCGGGCACGCCTGCCCGTCCGCACGGTGCTGTTCGTCTCCGGCGAACCGACGACACCGGGCACGATCTATCGCGTCGACCGCAACGAAGCCGCCTGCCGCAGGGCCGGCTACGCCACCCGCAGCCGCGCCTGCGCCGCCGTCGGCCCGGACGACATGCTGTGGGCCGACCTGATCGTCCTGTGGCGCGTGGAATATAGCGGCCATGTCGATACGCTGATCGGGATGGCCCGCGCTCGCGGCGCCCTGCTGGCCTTCGACGCCGACGACCTGGTGTTCGAACCCGCACTGGCGCGCGGCGACCTGATCGACGGCATCCGCGTCAGCTCCGCCCCGGTGGCGCGGATCGAACGCATGTATGACGACATGCAGCGCACGCTGCGACGCTGCGATTTCGGCATCGCCACCACCGACCCCCTGGCCGACCGGATGCGCCCCTTCACGCCGCTGACGGTCACCATCCCGAACATCCACGACCGGCAGACGCTGGAACGCTCCCGCCAGGCCGCCCGCCGCCGCGCGGCCACCCCGCCCGACGGGCTGGTACGGATCGGCTACGCCGCCGGCACGCGCACGCACCAGCGCGATTTCGCCCGCGCCCTGCCGGGCCTGCTGGCCGTCATGGCCCGGCGGCCAGACGTGCGGCTGGTCCTGTTCCGCGAGCCCGGAGGCGGCCGTCCGCTGCTGCTGACCGAGGAATTCCCCACCCTGCACGCCCACGCGGCGCAGATCGAATGGCGCGACATGGTCGGGCTGGACGCCCTGCCCGACGAACTGGCAAGGCTCGATATCTCGATCGCCCCGCTGGAAACCGGCAACCCGTTCTGCGAGGCCAAGAGCGAACTGAAATTCTTCGAGGCCGCCCTGGCCGGCGCCTGCACCGTCGCCTCCCCCACCGCGCCCTTCCGCGCCGCGATCCGCGACGGCATCACCGGCCTGCTGGCGGACAGCGACGCGGAATGGGCGGACGCGCTGACCCGCCTGGTGGACGATCCCGCCCTGCGCAGCCGCATGGCGCGCGACGCACTGCATACGGTCCTGTGGGAATACGGCCCGCAACGACAGGCCACCCTGATGGCACTGACCATCGCCAGCCTGGCAGGCGGCCAGACCACCGCGCTGGCCGGCGCCCAGGCCCTGGCACGCGGCCCCGCCCGAGTCCGCGCCATACCGACCATCCCCGACAGCGAGATATGCCTGCACCACGACCAGTTGCAGAACGCGGCGGTCACCGTCGTCATCACCGCGTACCAATACGCCGATCATGTCATCGAGGCCCTGGATTCGGTGCGTCACCAGACGCTCGCACCGCTGGACCTGATCGTGGTGGACGACGCCTCGACCGACGACACCGCCGCCCTGGTCAGCGGCTGGATGGCGCGCCACGGCAAGCGATTCAACCGCCTGCTGCTGCTGCGCGCCCGCAGCAATGCCGGGCTGGGCGGGGCGCGCAATATCGGCATGGCCGCCGCCGAAACCCCCTACGTCATGCAGCTCGATGCCGACAACCGCCTGCTGCCCGATGCCTGCGCGCACCTGCTGGATGCCATCCAGCGGGACGATGCCGGCTTCGCCTACCCGATCATCCGCCGGTTCGACCGGGCCTGCGGCGTGATGGGCGACCTCCCCTGGCACCCGGCACGCCTGGTGGGCGGCAACGTCGTCGACGCCATGGCGATGGTGGCGAAATGGGCCTGGGCGGCGGCCGGCGGCTATTACGTACGCCGCGACGCCATGGGGTGGGAGGATTACGACCTCTGGTGCACCCTGGCCGAACTCGGCATCGCCGGCACGCACCTGCCCGAGACGCTGGCCGAATACCGGGTCCACGACGCCGCCATGACCGACACGGTCACCGAACGGGCCGCGCACAAGCAGCGCGTGGTCGCCTTCCTGCGCGCCCGCCATCCCTGGCTCCGCCTGACCGCGCCGGACGCAAGAAGCCGGGCATAGACTGCCCGCCTTCCCCGACAACCCGTCAGGACCAATGCTTCTCCAGCGGATGATCCTTCGCCCGCATCACACGTCCATACGCGCGTTCCCCGAACCCGTCGGCGTATCCGTCCCCCTCCCACACGATCCGCCCGCCGATCATCACATTCCGCACGACGCCCACCGGACGATTGACGACCTGCCGGCACCCAAGCTGGCTCCGATGGAGAAAATGATAGGTCTCCTCCGGGTTCCACCGTTCAAGCGCAGCCGGGTCGATCACGCACAGATCCGCCTGCGCCCCCACCCGCGCCACACCCGCATTCAGGCCGAAAAATGCGGCCGGAAGCGCCGTCAGCCGATGGACGGCTCGGGAAACCTGCGCCAACCCCTCCCACTGCGCGACCTTCAGCGTCCGGAGGTTGCCGTCATAGAAACCAATATTGGCCAGATGCGCACCACTGTCGTTGAAACCCGGCAATGTCTGGTCGTGGAAGAGCAGCTTTCTGAGCGTCGCGGGATTCCGGTTGGCGATCGTCGTCTCCCAGCGCAGGTCGGTATCCCACACCCGCAGCAGATGCAGCAGAAACGCCGCGTCATCGCCGATCGGGTCGGGAAAACCCGCGAAAAACGCGGCCTCCGCGTCACGGGCGTGCGGAAAGCGACCATTGGCCGCCTGAAAGGCCAGAAGCCTGCGATAAGGCGCCTCCAGGCTCTCCCCCACCCAATGCGCCAGCGGACATTCCGCAACGAACATGTCATCCAGCCGCCGGCTCAACACCACCGTCTCACAGCGCAGGCGCCGCCGCAGCCGCGCCATGGACCATCCTTTCCCCTTTCCCGCCAACCACATTTTCCGGAAGGATGCGACCCAGCCAGGATCGTTCAGAATCCGCACCCGCCCCGGCCGATCATCAAGCTCCAGTTCGTTAAGCGCCCGAAACGCCGCAATCTCGTCCGCCAGCGGGTTGATCGCACCGTCACTCCAGATCCGGAAAGACGAAGACAGGGCCTGAAAACGCAATGCCCCCTTCAGCAGCCGGGAATTGAGAATCGAAGAGAGCAGCAGGCAGAGATGCATGGCCGACCGGCTGGTTTGCAGGTCGAGCGCCGCCAGCACGGTCGTCCTGAGCGGCCGACGGTACAGCCGCCCGCTGGTCAGCATGAAACTGCGCACGGCGGCAAAAACATCGTCCTTGGCCGGCGTCGCCTGCCACACCCGGCCATGACGCCGCACGATCTCCGTCAGCCGCGCCAGTTCCCGAAACCCGGCATATTGCGTCGGAATCCGCTTCTTCTTGTTCGGTGCATTCGCAAGAAAGTGAAACGGCAGCGCATCGGTCGAGAACCCCGCATAGCCCTGCGCCATCCCGGCTTCCAGTAACTGCTCCATGCGCGCCAGTTCTTCCGGGGTCGGCGGCCCGCTGACCGACCCGTCCAGGCCCATGACCTCGATCCGCAGCATGGAATGCGGAATCATCGGCACGACATTGGGGCCGAGCGGCAGCCCCTCCAGATGGTCGAGATACCCCTGCGAATCCCTCCACGTACAGGCATCCGCAACGCGCTTCAGAACCGATTTGGGCATGTTCTCGACCCGCGCGAAGCAATCCACGATCGGGTCTTCGCCGTCGCGCCGCTGATGGCCATAGGTCACGCCGATCGAACAATTGCTCATGACGACCGTGGTGGTGCCATGCCGCACCACTTCCGGCAGTTCGGGGGCGAGTTCCACTTCCAGATCAAGATGCGTATGGATGTCGAGCAACCCCGGCATCACCCACAATCCGCGACAATCGATCTCGGTAACCCCGGCCTCCACCGCAAGATCCCGCCCGATGGCGACAATCCTGCCGTCTTCTACGGCCACATCCGCAATAACCGGCGCTTTTCCAGACCCATCGAAAAAAATACCGTTCCGATAAACACTATCCGCCATACACCTCTCCAGAGGCGAAGCCAGGACACATAATAGACCCCGATATCACTGGACAAGAAGCCTGCGCCGTCGCTCCGACTATCTGGTCATAACAACGCAGGACCAAAGAAGTTCCAACCGGAACCCCCTCCAATTCAATCAGCTTTCAGGTCCATTTCTGTCAAAACAGAATCAATCTCTTTTCCAATGCACATCTTCGGAACAGATCGTCACCCGATACCCCTTTCGCCTGACCGCGCGCGGAGGCCGATCATGCCGCTGGAACGTTGCGCTCCAGTTCCTCCAGCCACAGCCGCGCATTGCCATCCGACGGCGCCCGCCAGTCGCCACGCGGCGACAACGCACCACCGGCCACCACTTTCGGCCCGTTGGGCATCGCCGAACGCTTGAACTGGCTGAATCCGAAGAAGCGGCTCAGGAAAACCGACAGCCAGTGCCGGATCGCCGGCAGGTCATAGGCCACCCGCCGATCCGCCGGGAAGCCCGGCGGCCACGTACCCGCCCCCGCATCGCGCCACGCGATTTCCGCCATATACGCAATGCGCGAGGGCCGGAACCCATGCCGCAGCACATGGTACAGCGTGAAATCCTGCAAGGCATACGGCCCGATCTTCTCCTCGGTGCTTTGCAGGGCCTGGTCGGCACCCGCCGGGATCAGTTCGGGCGAAATCTCGGTTGCCAGGATCGCCTCCAGCACCCGCGCCGCATCAGCCTCCACCCGGCGGGAGGCGACGACCCAGCGGATTAGATGCTGGATCAGCGTCTTGGGCAGCCCGGCATTGACGTTGTAGTGCGACATCTGGTCGCCGACGCCATAGGTACACCAGCCCAGCGCCAGTTCCGACAGATCGCCGGTCCCGATCACGATGCCCCCATGCTGGTTGGCCAGCCGGAACAGGAAATCGGTACGCAGTCCCGCCTGCACGTTCTCGAAGGTCACATCATATTGCGGCACACCATGGGCAAAGGGGTGGCCCATCTCTTCCAGCATCACCCGCGCGGTCGGGCGGATATCCAGTTCCGCCGCCGCCACGCCCAGCGCCTGCATCAGCGCCATGGCGTTGGACTGCGTGCCGGCGCTGGTCCCGAAACCGGGCATGGTATAGGCCAGCACCGCATCGCGCCCCAGACACAGTTCGTCGGCAACACGGATCGCCACCAGCAGCGCCTGGGTGGAATCCAGCCCGCCGGACACCCCGATCACCATCTTCCGCGCCCCGGTCGCCAACAGGCGCTGCTTCAGGGCCGAAACCTGGATCGTCCAGGCTTCGAAACAATCCTGCTCCAGCCGCGCCGGGTCGCTGGGCACGAAGGGAAACCGCTCGATCCGGCGCAACAGGCCCAGATCGCCCGGCGGCGGCGCCAGCGCGAAGCCGATCCGGCGCCACTCTCCGCCCTGCCGCACGACACGACAATCGGCGAACGTCCCCATCCGGACGCGTTCCTGCCGCAACAGATCCAGATCGACATCCGCCACCGCCCGATGCGGCCCCTGCGGAAAACGCTCCGTCTCCGCCAGCAGCGCGCCGTTTTCGTAAATCGAAACCTGCCCGTCCCAGGCAAGGTCGGTGGTCGACTCCCCCTCACCCGCCGCCGCATAGACATAGGCGCACAGCGCGCGCATTGATTGCGAGCGGCACAGCAGGTCGCGCTGGTCGGCCTTGCCCACCGTGATATCGCTGGCCGACAGGTTGGCGATCACCGTCGCCCCCGCCAGCGCCGCATCCGTGCTGGGCGGTGCCGGCACCCACACATCCTCGCAGATCTCGACGCCGACCACGAAGCCGGGCAGATCCTCCGCCTCGAACAGCAGGTCGGTGCCGAACGGCGCCGTCTGCCCCGCCACATGGATCGTCTGGCCGCGCAGCCCGGCCCCGGCGACGAAATGCCGGGCTTCGTAGAATTCACGGTAATTCGGCAGATAGCTCTTGGGCACCACGCCCAGCACGGTCCCGCGATGCAGCACCACGGCGCAATTGTACAGCGCGTCGCCATGCCGCAGCGGCGCGCCCGCCACCACCACCGGCATCAGCCCGGCGGTCGCCTCCGCCAGGATCGCCAGCGCGCTCCCCACCGCATCGAGCAGCACGTCCTGCTGGCGCAGATCGTCGATCGCGTAGCCTGACACACCGAGTTCGGGAAAAACCGCCAGCGCCACACCCTGGGCGTCGCAGGCGCGGACCATGTCCGCCATCCGCGCGACATTGGCCGCCGGGTCGGCCAGCGCCACCGGCAGCGTACACCCCGCCACCCGCGCGAAACCCTGACGATAGAGAGAGCGGAAATCCGGCACGATCAGTCACCCGCCTGCTGAAGGCCGCACCGGACACACGGAGCAGGCCATTGTCTTCACCCTGCCGGGCACGCATGGCCTCCAGCCCATCCCCAGAACGCCGGGACAGGCCGCAACCCGCGAATTCTCATACGAAACCGCAACCATACGGGCAGCCAGCCATTGAAACCATAACGGACCATCCGGTCCAGACACATGAATCGGAGGATATCCCGATGGACCTCTTACGCTGGACGCTGATCTTCCTCGTCCTGGCCCTGATCTCCGCGGCCCTCGGCTTCGGCGGCTTCGCGGCCGATTTCGCCTATATCGGCAAGATTCTGTTCTTCATCTTCCTGGTGCTGTTCATCGTCGGCCTCTTTTTCGGCCGCGGGAGAGGCAGTACGCTATAACCGCCAGCACACCGGCCGCACACAGCCCGTCCATCGCGGCCATCGACAGCGGCAGCGCGCCGACCAGATAGGTCGGCGCGTCGCACGGCTTCGACGGGCGCATGGGCATGGCGGCCAGACGCTCGGCGAACGTGCCGGGATGAAAGACCGGCGCGCGACATTCCGGCAGCGGGCTCGGCCACCACCCATGTTCCACCCCGACATGAACGGCCGAAAGCCCGCAGGCCGCCAGCATCACCGGAACAGCCAGCCACAGCATGGCCCGCGCCCCCTGCCCGCGCAGCAGGGCGGCCAGCAGGCCCAGCCCCACCAGCACGCGCCAGGGCCAGCGTTCCCACAGGCACAGCCCGCACGGCACGTCCCCCAGCCCGTATTCGACCCAGGCCGCAATCCCCAGCGCCACCGCCCCGGCAACCGCCAGCGCGATACCAGGCCCCCGGCCCATGCCGGTCCCCCGCCGCATC
>NZ_JBDNXE010000115.1:0-5232 GCF_047721585.1 Gluconacetobacter sp. | reverse complement strand
TGAGCGGGGGGGGGGCACGGAGAGCCCACCGGGCCGCCCGGCCACCCCCCCCGGCTATCCCCGGCCCCCGGCCCATGCCGGTCCCCCGCCGCATCACGATGGTCCGAGCGGAGGCATCGCGACCGGGGGGGCCGCGTCCAGCGCCTTCAGGAAGTCCCGCGCCCAGAATCCCGCCGTGGTCCGGCGCACATCCTCGTCCAGATGGCGCCAGCGCCGTTGGCGCTCCTCCAGCCCCATGGTCAGCGCCTGATGCAGCGCATCGGCGATCTCGTCGGCGTCGAAGGGATTGACCAGCACCGCCTCGTCCATCTCCGGCGCGGCGCCGGCGAAATGCGACAGCACCAGCACGCCGGGGTCGGCCGCGTCCTGCGCCGCGACATATTCCTTCGCCACCAGGTTCATCCCGTCGCGCAGCGGCGTAATCAGCGCCACGTCGGCCATGCGATAGAACCCGGCCAGGATGTCCCGCGCCACCGGCCGCGTCAGATACCGGATCGGCGTCCAGTCGAACTCGGCATAGGCACCGTTGATCCGCCCCGTCAGCTCGTCCAACTGGCACCGAAGCTGGCGATATTCCTCCACGTCGCCGCGCGAAACCGGCGCGACCTGAAGAAACGACACCTTGCCCCGATGTTCGGGATAACGGGCCATGAACGCCTCGTACCCCCTGAAGCGTTCGGGCAGGCCCTTGGAATAATCCAGCCGGTCCACGCCGAGGATCAGCGCCGTCCCGCGCAGGCTGGCACGCAGGCGGTCCGCCTCCTCGCGCCGCACGCTCTCCTCGGCCTGTTCGCGGAATTCATGCGGATCGATGCCGATCGGAAAAGCCCCCGCCCGTTCGGTCAGCCCGTTCAGGCGGAAGGCGTGGTTCAGGTTGTCCGCATCTTCCTCGGTCTGCACCCCGATCAGGTCGTAGGCCTGCATGTCTTCCAGCAGCAGCTTCGCCCCCGGCATCGAGCGCACCAGGCTCCAGGGCGGCACGGGAATATGCAGAAAGAAGCCGATCCGCCCCGCCACGCCCAGGTCGCGCAACGCCTGGCCCAGCGGAAACAGATGATAGTCATGGACCCAGATCACGTCGTCCGGCTGCAACAGCGCGCGCAGGCAGCGCGCGAACATGGCATTGACCTCCAGATAGGTCTGCCAGTCCCGGCGCGAATAACTCATCAGCCCGACACGGTAATGAAACAGCGGCCACAGAATGCCGTTCGAGAAATTCTGATAGAATCCCTCGTGCTGCCGTGCCGTCAGGTCGATCGTGGCATAGGTCACGCCATCGACCTCATCCATGCCGATGACGGGGTCGCCCTCGAATTCGGACTGATTGCCCGACCAGCCGAACCACAGCGACTCCCCGCCCCGCAGCGCGTCCTTCAACCCCACGGTCAGACCGCCGGCCGGCTGCAGACGCTCACGCGGCGAAGGCACCCGGTTGGATACGATGATCAGACGCCCCATGAATCATCCCCTCCGCCCGCGAGCGTCGCCAGCCAGGCCCGAAAGGCGGCCGGATCGGGAAAATCCCGAGGAATACGGAACCCCGCCCCACCCAGCGCCTCGGCCGCGCGGATGCCGTCTTCATCCGTCACGTCGTCGCCGACGAAGACCGGATGCCGCCCGGCGAAGGGCGGCGACTGCATCAGCGCCGCCACCGCATGGCCCTTGTCCACGCCATGGGGCCGGATTTCCCACGCCATCTTGGCCGTCTGCACATGGAAGCGCCCGTGCGTCGACGCAACCCACGATTCCGCGGCTTCGCGCAGCATATCCGCCATCTCGGGCGCCGCACGGTAATGCAGCACGAAACCGGCGGGCTTGCGCTCGATCCGCACGCCCGGATGCTGCGCGGCCAGAGTCTCGGCGGCCGGCAGCCAGGTCGGCGGCATGGCGGGCAGTTCGGCACGCACGATCGGCCCGTCCGGACGATGCCGCACCGCCAGCCCGTGCTCGCCGGCCACGGCAAACGGCACGTCGCCGAGGAAATGATCGATCTGATCCACCGCGCGGCCCGAAATCACCGCCAGCGCATCGCCGCATTTCGCCCGCAGCCGCCGCAGCACGTCCGGCAGGCCGGGCGACACGACCACCGATTCCGGCGTGGGCGCGATATCGACCAGCGTACCGTCAAAATCCAGCAGCAGGGCCGCCTCGCCTGGGGGCGGCATGAACCGGCCGGCCGGGCCGGCATAATCCGTCGGGCTCATGGGCATTCTGGACTCCTTGGGACCGAAGGCTTGTCATTCATCCCGGACCGACACCGGCGGGACAGGTTGCTTCCCGTCCCCGTCAGGGGGGCAGGAGGGATTGCGGCTGTCCAGGCTGGGCCTGCGATGCCGCCGGGGCGGACGATGCAGGCGGCGACCGGGTCGGCGCTGCATAACCCGTTGCAAAAGGCGTCGGCGGAGGCAATGGCATAGGCCTCCCCGCCGGCTGCATGGCGGCACCGGATGGAGCAGCCCCCGACACCGGCGCCTCCTCGTCAGGCGGCGACAGGGAGAGCGGCGCCCCGCCGAAACGCGCGGCAGGCACCGCCGGGGCGGATGCCGCGCCCGGCTGCCCGGCCGGCGGCGCCGCCGGAACCGTCAGCACCTGCGGCCCCGAAGACCCCGGCACGGACGGCGTGCCCTGATCCGACGTTCCCGAGACTGGTGTTCCCGGCACCGGCGATCCCGAAGCCGCCTGATCGCCCGGCTGCGCCGCAGCCGCCGCCAGAGCCGCCAGCGGAGGCGGAACGGGCGCCACCATGTCGCCCGCGCAGCCCACGAGGCGCACGGCGTAGATCGGGTCCTGGAAAACGCCCAGGAAGGGTTCGCCCGCCAGCATCCATCCGTTGAAGCCGGGGCCGTCCTGCCGTGTATCGCGCACCGCCAGCCACCCCGCCGCATCGGGCGTCAGCGTCGCCGGCCGGTCGCGGCAGGCGCCGACATGGATCGTCAGTGCCCTGAACGTCGCATCCTGCCCCACCGGAATGGTCAGCACCTGCACGCTGGAGTCCAGCGTATCCAGCACCCGCACGGTCGCGACCGAGCGCCCCTGCCAGGTATCGGCGGGATAGATCGCAGGCGGCGCCACGATCTGCTGGGCGCGGGCAGCCATGCCCCCAGGCCCGCCACTCCATGCCACCAGCGCCGGCACGGCGGCCAACGCCGCGCGCACGGCCCCCGCCCGGCGCGACGCCGGGCGGAGCAGACGCAACACGTCCCGCCTCACGATCTCGGGCTTCGCAGCGCGGCCGCGACCTCCGCGATCAACCGCCGCATGCCGTCCTCGTCCACACCGATCAGCACCGCGTCCTCGAACGTGTCCCGCATGACCTCGCAAAGCTCGGCATAATTCTCGTTCAGCACCCGGATCTTGTCCTGGCATGAAACCGGCGTGCCATCGGATTGCTGCCAGATCGCGGGCGGCGGCGGAAGCGCGGCCCCGCTCATGGCTGGTCGCCGCCCCCGGTATGCCCTGCCGGAGCCTGCCCATTGTCCGGCGTCGCCGTTCCCTGGGACGCCGCCCCCTGGTTCGCGCGCTGCTGGTTGGCCTTGGTCATCGTATCCGTCACCGAGAAGATGAAGCGGCTGAGCAACTGCTCCAGGCTGATCGCCCCCTGGGTCTCGGTGATCGCGCCGCCGGGCTTCAGCATCGCATTGTCGGCTCCCGGTGACAGGGCGACATATTTGCCGCCCAGCAGGCTGTCGCTGGTGATGATGGCCGCGCTGTCGGTCGGCAAGTGCACGTCGGGGCTCACGGTAAAGGTCACCTGCGCCTGGAAGCTGGACGGATCGACGCGCTCGTCGACCACCTGCCCCACCGTCACCCCGGCCAGCCGCACATCCGACCCGACCGACAGCCCGTCGATATGGGCGAAGGACGCATGCAGCCGATAGCCGGATTCATGCCGCCGCCCCTTGTCGACCACCGCCAGGGCCAGAAGCCCGCCCAGCAGTACAAGAACCCCGCACCCGGCGGCGAGTTCGGCCGAACTCCGGCTCACCCGGCCTGCAACCGCACTGACCATTCTGACTCTGTTCCCCAATTCACAGCACGGAGACTGCGTAAAAACGGCCACCGCCGACCAGCCCCCGCCGGTCTCCGGGCGCCGGCGCACGGCCCGCGAGGCCGCTCCGATCCCCAAAGACATACGCAGGCCGCTGCCGACCCAAGCCGCGCGCGACTCAGCATCCACAGCATTCAGGCAGTATCAGGGCGGACCTTAACAGGTTCCGCCCACCGTTTCACCCTTCGGGAATCCAGGCTTCGTAATCGCTGGTCGAGTCCGCGCGACGGCCACCGCGATAATCGCTTCCGGGCGGGCGATAGGCGTCCACCGTCCCGGTCCGGTTGCCCGGATACGGGATCTGCCAGGGCTGGCGCGCGCTCTCGGGCAGGGGCGCGTCATCGACATGGTGCAGCCACCCCCACCATTCGGGCGGCACGACCGAGGCATCCTCGCCCTTGTGATAGATGACCCAGCGCTCATGCCGCGTCAGGCCGCCACCGGTACGATTCGCGGTGCGCGCCTCGTAGTAGCACCGGCCATCGGCATCCTTGCCGACCAGCCGACCCTTGAACCTGGTGTAGATACGGGTGCCGAGATTTGCCATGCCCCGAGGATAACCCTCTTTCCGGCGGCCGGTCCACCCGGCGGGGCGGGACTCGCCCGATCACAACTCCGGGATCGGGAAACCGCGAACTTATCCCCCATATCCACAATATACAGTGGTCTGTATAGTCTGGGACCCACCATATACGGCTTCCGCCCCGTCACGAAGCGGGCCTAGAGTGAATGCCATGACAGCCCGAAGCCACTGGAACGGCGTGCGCATGCGTACCACGCAGGCCGCCGCGGACCCGGACGACGCTCTCCGCGCCGTCACCCTCCCCGCCGATTGGGATGACGAGGCGGCGGCGGCCCTGGCGCGCCTCGCGTCCGGCCGGGGGGCTGCCCGTCTGGCGACCGAAGCGGCACGCTGGGTGGACGACGTGGCCGTGGACGCGCTGGCCACGCAGGCCCGTTCGCTCTCCTGCCTGCTGATGCTGCGCCAGGCGGCCCCGACCGAGTCCCTGTGGACCGGCCAGCACGACCGGCGGCCGGGCTTCATCGTCAATCTGGCGGCCTTCGTCCAGCCCGGCAGCGGCTTCCTGGCCGAGGATTTCGTCGCCGCCCTGCGCCTGCTCTGCCAGGTCCTGCGCGACGTGACCGAACGCAAGGCGGCGCTGCGCAACGGCGAACTCCCCTTC
>NZ_JBDNXE010000114.1:0-13221 GCF_047721585.1 Gluconacetobacter sp. | reverse complement strand
CTTCCGGGGTGCTCGGGGCGGCGGGCGCCGCCGGGGCGGTCGCAGCCGGAGCGGCCGGGGCCGCGGGAGCCGCCGGGGTGGCCGGCGCTTCCTGCGCGAAGGCCGGAATGGCGGCGCCCATCAGGGCGACGGTCGAAAGAGCGGCCAGGAAGCGACGTGTCGAAACGATCATTGAATGTCTCCAGAAATCAGGATGTCATCCCAATCAACACCCGGATCCGTAACCGGAGAACGCCTCCCCCGCAGGCATGGGGCGCAAGGCGGCATACGGACCGTGCATGATAGTGGTAGCACGCCGCCCGAAATCCGTCTCGTATTAAAATATGTATATATGTGCCCAGTTGCGGGCACATTGCCTTAATTGCAACGTAATCTCAAACTTAAAAACGTTACGAATTACGACACGCCATCAGCCGTCGCGCGAACGCATGTCGATCCGGTCGCGGGCATAGATCTCGATCCGGTTCCGCCCGGCCTCCTTGGCCGCATACAGCGCCCGATCCGCCTGCTCGATCAGCGCACTGATCTTGATCCCGCCCCGGAAGGTCGAAATCCCGCCCGAAATGGTCAGCGCAAGCGTCGCGCCGGTGGAGCACGGAATGGCGCTGGCCTCGATCCGGCTGCGGATGCGCTCCGCATATTCGGCGGCGGCGGCACTGGAACTCTCGGTCAACACGATCAGAAATTCCTCGCCCCCGTAACGGAAGACGAAATCATTGCTGCGCACCGACCCCATGATGATCTCGGCGACATGCCGCAGCGCCTCGTCTCCAGCCAGATGCCCGGCGCTGTCGTTGATCTTCTTGAAGAAATCGATATCGAGCAGAATGATGCTGAATTCCTTGTCGTGCGACAGGGAAAACGCGATCTCGTTCTGGATCACCACATCCAGGAACCGGCGGGTCAGCGTCTTGGTCAGCGGATCCAGCCCGCTCTGCAACGCCTCCATCGCCTGGAACAGCCGGTTGGTCAGAAAGGTCACGTCGCGGATATTGTTCCGCAGTTCCGCCGCAAAACCGGAAGGCACCCCATCACTCGCCCGTACCGCCACGATCCGCCGGTCGATCCCCGCGATCATGGTCTGGAGCAGCGCGAAATCCTCGGTTCCCTTGAACAGATTCTGCCCCTTGTGCGCCATCCACAGGCCGAACTGCGACTCCGCGATGGTCTGCAGGTCAACCAGCCTCTGTTCGCACAGGCAGAACAGCGCCTGCGTGCTCCAGTCGAAGAAGGTCGTCTTCTGTGTCTCTTTCTCGAAATTCAGGTCCTGTCCCAGCGAGAACATCTTGAAGGACTGGTCCTGCTCCACCTTCTTCTTGAAATCGGTATTGTAGGCGCTGTTCATGTAGGTCATGGCGAAATCGACCATGGACTGGCAATAGATCACCGCCCGAAGCCGATCGTCCTGCGACTCGAAATAATCGATGATGAACAAGTTGAGGCTCATCTTGATGAAATAGAACGCGTACGAGACCAGGCCGGGCGAAATCTCAAGCTGCGCATGGACCGAGCCCACGCGCTCCTGCAGCGCCCGCAGGCCGGCCATATCGGTCTCCTGCTCAGGAAACAGGCGCTCCAGCCAATTCTGCAGGCTCCCCCGCAGCCGCCTCTCCACCGTATCGCGTTCGAGAAAAAGCGCCGCCTCCGGCAGGTTCAGCAACGCCTCGTAGAAATTGATGACGCATGTGCGGCCGTTCCGACGCACGATTTCGCAGAGTCCATGCCTGATCGTTTCCGGAGTATGGGCAATGATGTAGCCCCATTGTTCCTCGGCAGGCATAGACACGAAATTCTCCGCGAAAAACACGTCCGCTTCCTTTTCAGAAATTTTCTTGGTTCAGGCCCTGCATCGTCAAAGAGATCGTTGCACCAGCAGCCACCCAGGCAGGACGCAAGCTGATTTCCAGCGCGGCTATCAGATTTACCCTTCCGAGGCAATTTCTCTCATGACGTTTTTATAACGTCTTGCCTTCCGAAAATGTCGCGCCGGACCACGCTTTGATACAGAAATTCCAGGTCCGTTAAACAGGTCGGGCCATGACAGGCTCCGGGGGAAGAATACCCCCGAAACCCGCCATGGCCCCACTCGGATTCTACCCGCCCGTCGGAAAGTCAGCCTCTCCGACGGCCAGTTCTAAGCCTGTTCAGGCCGAAGCGCCGGCACGGTCACGCTTCTTGCGCTCGTGCGGGTCCAGATAGCGCTTGCGAATCCGCACGGCCGACGGCGTCACCTCGACCAGTTCGTCATCCTCGATATAGGCGATCGCCTGTTCCAGGTTCATCTTGCGCGGCGGCGTCAGCAGCAGCGCCTCATCCTTGCCGGCGGCGCGGATGTTGGTCAGCTTCTTCTCGCGGACCGGGTTCACTTCCAGGTCGTTCTCGCGCGAATGCTCGCCGATGATCATGCCGATATACACCTTCTCGCCGGCATCGACGAACAGGGTGCCACGGTCCTGGAGCGAGTACAGCGAATACTGCGTCGTCGCCCCGTCTTCCGACGAGATCAGCGACCCGTTGCGGCGCCCCTCGATCGGCCCGGCCCAGGGCTGATAGCCCGAGAACAGACGGTTCATGATGCCGGTGCCGCGCGTATCGGTCAGGAACTCGCCATGATAGCCGATCAGCCCGCGCGACGGGATCAGGAAGGTCAGACGCACCTTGCCGCCGCCCGAGGGCTGCATGTCCTGCATCAGGCCCTTGCGCATGGCCATCTTCTCGACGACCACGCCCGAATAGGGCTCGTCAACGTCGATCAGCACCTCTTCGTACGGCTCTTCGCGCTCGCCGGTCTCTTCATTGGTGCGGAACAGCACGCGCGGACGACCGATCGTCAGTTCGAACCCTTCGCGGCGCATCTGCTCGATCAGCACGCCAAGCTGCAATTCGCCACGCCCGGCCACCTCGAACGCCTCGCTCTCCGGGCTCTCGGAGACGCGGATGGCGATGTTGCCCTCGGTCTCCTTGAACAGACGGTCGCGGATCTGGCGCGAGGTCACCTTCTTGCCCTCGCGGCCGCCCAGCGGGCCGTCATTCAGGCGGAAGGTCATCGACAGGGTCGGCGGATCGACCGGCATCGATTCCAGCGGCACCGTCACTTCGGGCGAGGCGATGGTCTCGGGAATGGTCGCTTCCGACAGGCCGGCCACGGCAACGATGTCACCCGCCTCGGCCTCTTCCACCGGCACGCGGTCCAGGCCGCGGAACGACAGCAGCTTGGTCAGACGGCCGGTCTCGACCACCGATCCGTCGGGGCGCAGCACGCGCACCGGCATGTTCACCTTCGCGCGGCCCTGCTCGACGCGGCCGGTCAGCACGCGGCCCAGGAAGTTGTCGTTCTCCAGGATCGTGGCGACCATGGCGAACGGCGCTTCCTTGTCCACCTTCGGCGCCGGCACATGGCGCAGGATCAGGTCGAACATGGGCGCCAGATCCTTGCGCGCGCCCTCAAGCTCCTCGTCCGCCCAGCCCTGACGGCCCGAGGCGAACAGCATCGGGAAATCGAGCTGCTCGTCATTCGCGCCCAGGGCGGCGAACAGGTCGAAGATCTCGTTATGCACTTCGTCGGGGCGGGCATCGCTACGGTCGATCTTGTTGACCACCACGATCGGCTTCAGCCCGCGCGCCAGCGCCTTGCCGACCACGAACTTGGTCTGCGGCAGCGCGCCCTCGGCGGAATCCACCAGCACGACCGCGCCATCCACCATGCTCAGGATACGCTCGACCTCACCGCCGAAATCGGCGTGGCCCGGCGTGTCGATGATGTTGATGCGGGTCTCTTTCCACACCACCGACGTGCACTTGGCCAGGATGGTGATGCCGCGCTCACGTTCCAGATCGTTGCTGTCCATCGCCCGCTCGGCGACATGCTGGTTCTCGCGGAACGACCCGGACTGCTTCAGAAGCTGGTCGACCAGCGTCGTCTTGCCATGGTCGACGTGAGCGATGATGGCGATATTGCGGATATCCATACGTGTGTGACCTGACTTCCTTCGCGGGCCCGGACGGGCAAGCCGGCCGACCGCGCACCCTGCGGGCAGCGGCCGGAACCGACGGATGATCTCTTTTCACCGCGCTAGATAGAGGGGACGCACGCGGATTGCACGCGAAACTTCACCGCGCGGCCCCAACCCTGCCCCGCGCGCCCCTCCCGCACGGCCTCGGCAGCAGGCCGGGCATGCGCTGACCGATCGGTCAGTGACGTGACGACGGCACGTTTCCGGCAGGGATGGCCCGTCCCTGAACGCGCGAGACGAAGCGCGTCGCCTCATTGCTCCGTGTGCGGCCAATAAGGATCGCGCGAAATGAGACTGGCCGGATGACTCACAAGCTCGGAACCACCCCGCATACGCGAGACCGCGCCCGCCGGATCGTCCAGACCGATCACCCGGCCCCTTGCGCCCTCCTGGCCGAACGGCACACACCCCCACGGCGCGAGAGCCAAGGGCGCGACGCGATCGCACGCCAGCGGCGCTACGCTCAGACCGCTCGACACGGGATGCTCTCTCCCTTCAGGCACGAACCCGCCTTCGGGAGATGGCGAACCATGCCCGGCGCAGACGATCCGTTTTTGCAGGGCAGGGATCACGCCGGTTGCCGCATGACCCCACGACCGTTGCACAGCGCCATCCCACGAGTCTGGCATGGAACGCCCGACGCATCCTGCCGGGGGCAGCCCCATTTCTTGCGAGGGTCCGCCCTTCGGAACTTGCAGCACGTCTGCCCCACGACCTTGGCCCTGAGACGAGGGGCAGAGTGTTGATTTCAAAAAGTAAAAGTCGCTATAGTTCGGAGTGGAAATTTCACCAATTATAGATAAGATTTCCGTAAACTCGGCGTCCTTGGCCAATATAACATTGGTATGTGGCGCAACTAGTAACATAATATTTGTTCGTGAGATTTGAAATAGATAGCTGCGCCCGAAGTCCTTCCAATTCCGGCACACGTCGGCCGAAATCGTAATGTGCACCGACATCAAACAATATATAATCTGGAGTTTTGTACGATTCAATGTAATCCGAGTATGTTGTTCCAACATACCGGATACCACCATTGATGCCGAAGCCAGAGAGCGATTTGTTCGCAAAGGTATAATCTGCAAAAATATTAAGCATGTTTCTGGGAACATATGGGACAAACTTCCCACTTTCACCTACAGATGCGCCATAGCTCCCTGTAATAGGATTGTATGATTGATCTGCATTTGAACTCCTTCCGAAACGAACATCCTCAAATGTATAGGACGCAACTAGTTTGAGGTTTTTTGTGATATTAGCATTGGCAGAAACCTCGAAGCCTTGGGATTTAACCGTTCCTCCGTCAACACTATATCCACCGCTATGAACCAAATCAGCAATAAGATAATGATTCTCAACAATATGGAATGCTGAAGCAGTAAATAAAACATCGCGTCCGGGAATTTTATACTTTACACCAGCTTCGAGCTGCTTTCCACTTAGAGGGGCGAACGGTTGCCCAAGCCAATTTGTCTGTGTTTGGGGCATAAACGACGTACCATAGCTGAAATATGGAGAAAGACCCAAGTCAAAATTATAAATCAAGCCACCTCGCCAAGTGAATGCACTGCGTGGCTGGGGATTTTTTTCCGTCGGACCACTATCAAATGATCCTTCATAATTCATTTTATACATACCATGACTTTTATAATCAACCCAATCTTGGCGCCCACCCAAAAGAACAGATAATCTTTTATACTTTAATTGATCCTGAAAATAGATCCCTTCTTGAAAGTAAGAGTATTTATCATTTTCTTCATAGACGTTGCATTTTGACGAACTGAGGCTGTAGCAAGGCGTATAACTGGGCTGGGGATTATAAACATTAAGAATAGGTGTATTGAAATCAAATTGCGACACTTCATTTGACGAATAATTTCGAAAATCAGTTCCGAACACCCACGTATTCATAACATTCTTGATATGGAATTTTCCGTATACCCTGGTATCCAACGCCGCTTGTGTTGCCACATATTGATTAGCCCATGGTGATACAGAAATGTTGGGAATATCTGTTACCGAAGAGAAATACGAGCTTTTCTGATTATAAATATTTCTTTCCCATCTGAAAATCTGACTGAAAGATATGTATTTATCAAAATCATGCTTGAATTGATATTCAAACATCGCGTCTTTTTCTCCGACGTCATTAAAATTTGGCAAACCAAGGAATGTATGACGGGAAATACGCGCCAAATTGCTATTAGTAATTAGAGTCCCTTGGACTGGGTAAGCCGAACCTGTCCCGTCCCCGGGAGTATACATATAACTACCGAGAAGTATCAGAGACGTTTTAGAGGTAATGTCCCATGTAAGCGAGGGAAGAACGCCTACCCGATGGTAATCAACATGGTCAATCTGAGTTCCTTGCGTTACACCAATCGCCGCAACACGATACCGCACATTGCCGCTTTTTGATAACTTGTCACTTATGTCTATCGTCGTTTCATAGCGCCCCCAATTGCCAAACCCTAACGAAACTTGGTGCAATGGGGTTTTCGTTGGTTTCTTCAAGCTCATATCGAGCATTCCACCCGGATTCAATTGTCCGTACATAACTGACGCTGGTCCATTGACGGCCTCAATACGTTCAAGGAAGCTTGTTTCTCCGGCGGAGGAAGAACGACTTATCAACCCGTCCACAAACTGCGCGGTGGCAAAACCTCTTTGATAAATTGGCACATTTGAATTCTGTGATGCCCCTGTAGAAGAATCGCCGCCGCCTTCAGCGTAAATTCCAGGAGTGTATCGAAGTGCTTCAGCAACATTCTGAGGCTGCTGGTCGATCATTTCCTGCTTCGTAACAACGTATATTGAATTGGGGATTTCTGTGATGGGGGTGTTGGTTTTCGTTCCAGCCATTGTGGTGTCGGCAACATATCCCACCCCTGGACCGGTGGGGTCTTGACGTACGAGGGTTCCACCCACACGAACCGGACCAAGGATGATGCTGGCTGCCGCTTTCGTCAGCACAACGGTTCGGCCGCCGGTGATCGTGTATGTCAGGCCAGTCCCGGACAGGATCGCATCGAGGGCCTGAGCAGATGTCATCGTGCCGCTGACACCATGCGTTGTCAGAGATTTTGCAAGATTGCCATCAACGGAAACCTGCCACCCACCTTGCTGCCCGAACCGGGCAAGACCATCGTCAAGAGACTGAGCCGGAATGGAAAATGATCTGACAGCCTGAGCGCTCTGGGAAAGTTCCGCCCCATAGCTTTTCGTCACGGCAGCATTCAGCAACGTCGTACTGCCCAGCGCGACAAGCCACGCGACCCGCCGTCCGCGCCGCTTCATTCCATCGTCAATCGTCATCACCTTATCCGTTCCCATGCGCATGGGCCGTCACAATTGCGAATGCAATGCAACCGCACCCCTCATTGGGCTAACGAATGGGCAGAGAGCGTTTTTCAGAAAAAAATGACGCGGGGTGACGAATCGCTCTACGGCGCCGCCAATATCGTCAGCCAGGGCGAAACCTGATGCATCTGGGCATGATGCGCGGCGGCGATCGCCCGAAACGCGCCAACCGGGTCACGTGCGTCATAAACGCCGGTGAGTGACTTCTCCCCAAAGGATGATCCGTAAAGGACGACGACCCCCCGGTAGTAAGGCCGGAGCCGATCCACGACGCTGGAGACGCTGTTTTCCTTGGCAATAATCTGCCCCGCCGACCATGCGCCCACATCGTCCGGCGCCCCGCTCCCATGCGTGACGCTCACGCCATTGCCGACAGTGCTGATCCGCTCCCACGTTCCGGCATCGAGATCGTGAAATCCACCCGAAACGTCCCGCACCCGGACCTCGCCTTCCCGGACAGAGACCTCTTCTTCCCCCCGAGCCAGTCTGACATCGAAAATGGTTCCGATATCCGTCACGGTCAATTTGTCCGTGTGAACCTCAAAAGGGCGCGCCATATCATGTCGAACCATGAAAAGCGCCTCGCCTTTCAAAAGACGAATATCCCGTTTTCCTACCGAGTAAGACAGTTTTACCGCGCTGCGCGGTGCCAGTATCAGTTGGCTACCATCGGCAAGATCGACTGTTCGCGTCTCCGCCGTGCCCGTGACGTAATCGGCCTGCAATCGAAGCAGCAGATCAGGGGCGCATACCACCGTAAAGGCGGCAGCAACCGCGAATGCGACAATCGAAACCCTGACAAAACTGGCGGATCTTCTTTTCAGCCTGCCGCGCTGCAACGCAGCGTTTTGTCCCCCACCTGATGCAGTCACCCATTTCTCGCGATAAAGCGGACCGACCTGGCGGAAATTCTCAAGCCCCCGCGTAAGGTCCCGCCACTCCGTCCGGTGATCCTCAGCAGCAGCAAGCCATGCGTCAAAACGCGCGCCGAGCACAGGATCGTCAGGCTCTTCCGAAAGAGCGATTTTCCACTCAACCGCCGTTGTTGGATTGAAGTCCTCGCTCACGCTTCGCCCGCACCCTTCCTGTTCGCCTGCCTTGCGTCCGCGACGACCGGGAGCAATCCGAACAGCACATCTCCTTTTATGCGACGAATGAAGACTTGCATCTTTTCAATGAATTACCGCTTGCCCACCCGATCAGGATTCAGGTGTGGAAAGACGTTTACGACAATGTTCCATACCCGCCGCGACAAGGGAATGGGCCATTCCGATAGAGATACCGAAATGCGCCGCTATTTCCCGCAGCTTTCGTCCGTCGAACAGATGCATTTCCAATGCGACGCACGTCCGTTCCGGCAGTTCCGCCATCGCGGCGCGCATCGCCCGCATGTCGGATTTCCCCGAGGCCTCACCTTCCGGTGTCGGGGCATCCGCTTCGATTGTTTCGGAAGAACTGTCTATCTCATGATCAAACAATCCGGCCTCGAATTGGCGCCGTCGATAGCGGTCGAACGCCAGATTCCGGATAATGCGGTAAACATAATTCAGCGGGTCCGCCAGAACGCGCCCTTGCGTCGCGGTCGTCAGGCGCAGAAAAGCATCCTGAACAACATCTTCCGCCAGGCTATCATCTCTCATGATCCCCCTGGCGAAACGCACGAGATCAGTGCGGTGTGTCGCGAAAAGCGCGAAATATTTATCCGGCTGTCCCACTCGATCTTTACGCCACGCCCGCTTCCGGCCCTGCCCTCCCTCTCAGAGCCTGACCGCAAATGCGCGCTGGTGGCGTGTCCTCCGCGCGTTTCCTGCGCTTCGGTGCTCACGGCCATCAAGGCCGCTCCGCTCCGATGCTCGGAAACACACGCCGGGCGCGGCCCTGACGGGCCGCTCTCGCTCACCAGCCCGCATTTGCGGTCAGGCTCTCAGGAGCACGATCAAGCCATCATTGCCTCTCTCGCACCGCCGCAAATGCGACACGTTCTTACTTTCCCCTAACGTTAAACGCGATCCCACGCAAGCGGTAACGCAGGATCGCAGCGATCGGCCGCCAGGCGTGCTCGTCCGCACGCCGATGTCCGTTCACCGGCCCCCCCCGGTCGGACCATCACATGCGCGCCCGCCTGAAAACCGGGGCCGCGTCTCCGCCGGCCGGTGCTTATTCCAGGCCACCCGACAGGCACGGAGCGCCATATCGTCCATCCGCGGACGGGGCTCCATAAAAGTACCCCTGCCCTTCAGAGCACCCTTCCGCCGTAACGAGATCATGCTGGGCCTGCGTTTCCACCCCTTCGGCAACGACGCGCAATCCAAGGCGCTGGCCGATCGAGGCGATGGCACCGATCACGGCGGCACATTCCGGCCGCTCCATCGCATCGCGCACGAATGACGAATCGATCTTGATCTTGCCGAACGGAAAGAATCTGATCTGGCTCAGCGACGAAAAACCGGTTCCGAAATCATCCAGAGTAATATGCACCCCCATCCGGCGCAGGGCGTGCAGGTCTTCCATGACCCTGTCGAGCAAGTGCAGTTCCGCCGTCTCCGTCACCTCGATCTCCAGCCGATCCGGCGGCAGCGACATTTTCCGCAGAATGAACGCGACCTTCGGCACCAGCGTGTTTCTGCCCAGATGCCGCGCCGATATATTCACCGCGACACGCGCCTCGTCCTGCCACGACAACGCCGCGAGACAGGCTTTTTCCAGCACGAAATCATCCAGCAATTCGATCAGGTCGCTCTGCTCCGCAATCGGGATGAATTCCGCGGGAGACACCCATCCGCGCAACGGATTGTTCCATCGCACCAATGTTTCGCGCGACACGACGCGACCGGTCTTCAGCTCCACGATCGGCTGGAAGAAGAGGAACAGTTCCTCCTCGTTGATCAGCGCGCTCCGTAATTTCTTACTGATCCTGACCTGTTCCCAGGCTTGCGTGACCAGATCCTCGGAAAAGAAACAGACCCGCCCCTTGCCCGCTCTCTTTGCTTCGCTGAGTGCCAGATCGGCATGACCGATCAGAATATCCGCCAGAATGCCATGCTCGGGCATCAATGCGATCCCGATGGATGCATTGAGCCACATTTTCTGCCCCCCGACATCGAACGGCGCATCGAAGACGGAAATGATCCTGTCCGACAGAGCCGACACCTCTTCGACGGAATTTTCCGAGAACAGACATAAGAACTCGTCGCCGCCGATCCGGCTGAACATCACATACTGTTCTTCTTCCACCTCGATTGCTTTGAGCCTGTCGGCAAATTCCCCGATCACCCGGTCTCCTACCTGGTGACCATATGTATCGTTGATGATACCAAACCCGTCCAGATCAATATAAATAACGCTGCATTTCTTGACCACGCCGTCCATGAATTCCGACAATTTCTTGAAAAACAAGACTCTGTTAGGAAGATCCGTCAGAACGTCATAATGAGCCATATGGTATAATTTCTGGTTGGACACGATTTCGGCCGTGACATTTTCCAGCGTCAGCATACTCGCCAGATAACGACCGGCCGGGTCCATCACCGCGGATACTTTCAGATCGAGCGTCTGATCGCCGATATGAACCCTGGCGTAATGCGGCAGATTTTTCGCATCCGACAGAATGCGCCTCTGGTAGGCCGGGTTCTTATGAAAGACATCAACCGAAAGCCCGATCAGATTGTTCACATCCAGATCGAAATCAAATATATGTTTAATGCTCTCAATAATCTTCTTCGCGCCGTCATTCACATATATAATATTGAAAGTCTGCGAATCGACAATAATCACGGCAACCGGCAGCGAATCCAGAATGCCGGTATGAAGCTGTATGAAATCGAATGCGTCCAACATCATTGTCCTTGAATGACTCTTTTTATATCGCACGGAACAGCGGGCTGAAGAAACCAGGGAACACCCCGTGACACAGAACCGGATCACACAGAACCGGATCACACAGAACCGGCACGCTCATGCGCGACTGCCCGTAAAGGTGCGGAACCCCGAATAAGGACGCAGCGGCGAAAGCAAAGGCTTCCTGCCAGCAGACCTGACGCATCATCGGGCCGAACGGCCTCATCCGGCCCGATCGTGATGCGCGACAAAACAAGGCTTCAGACCCATGCACCAGCGTCAACGGATACGGCTCAAGCGCCTTCCACCAGAAACCGGTTCGGTGGAAAGGCCCCGGCTTATCGTTTGAACGCGTATCGTCCCCTGCCTGAAGACACGCATCCAGACAGGCTCTGCCCTCGATCGCCCTGCCGGTCGAAAGCGAACGTCGCCGCGCAGGTCCGCCTTCAGGCCGGGGCCCCTACCAGGACCTTCTGTCGCCGACGGGTGCGGTCCTCCAGGACCGGATCGGCGACCGGTTCAGTCCCGACATGTTCGATTACCCGGCCCGACCCCGAACGGGAAATCCTGAAGCGTCCAAGCGTCTGGGACAGGGTTTTCGTCTCACCGGTCAGGTTATGGCTCGCGGCCGTCGTTTCCTCCACCATCGCCGCGTTCTGCTGCGTGACGCGGTCCATGTCGCTGATCGACGCGGTGATTTCCGAAAGGCTGCGTGCCTGCTCCTGGGTGGAGGTGGAAATCCCTTCGATCCGTTCGGCAATCCCCTTGGTCGTCTCGGCAAACGCGCTCAGGTACCCCCCGGTTGTCTGCACCAGCGCCACCCCCTTGGACACCTGCTCGGACGCGACGGTAACCAGCCCCTTGATCTCGTTCGCCGACTGGGCCGCCTTTTCGGACAGCGCGCGCACTTCCTGCGCCACCACAGCGAAGCCGCGCCCGGCATCGCCCGCACGCGCGGCCTCCACGCCGGCGTTCAGCGCCAGCACATTGGTCTGGAACGCGATATTATCCATCACCGAGATGATTTCACCGATCGCGTCGGACGAGACCTTGATCCCGTCCATGGATTTCGTCGTTTCTATCATGACATCGGTGGCCAGCCGGACTTTTTCCAGCGCCTGACGGGTTTCTTCCGTCGTTTGCGCGCAGGCGCGGGCGGTCACCTGCACGCCTTCGGTCACGGTCCTGACCGAAATCGCGGCCTGACCGAGATTGGCCGCCTGCTTTTCGGTCCGCTTCGCAAGATCGTCGGACGCCGTGGAAATCTCGGCCGCACTGGTCGCAATCAGGTCCGAACTGCCCGCCACGGTCCGCAGGGCCACGTTCAGGCCCTGGATCGAATTGTTGAAAGCGTCGCGCAAGGGCGCGAATTCGCCGGAAAACACAGGGTCGGCAATCTGCTGGCTGACATCCCCCTGGGCCATGTCGCTCAGCGCGGCGCCCAGAACCGAGATGACCTTGCTTGTCTGCTGGTCACGCGCCTGACTGCGTTCGAAGGCTTCGCGGATCTCGACGGCCATCTTTTCCTGGTTTTCGCGCGCCGCCGTCTGTTCTTTGACGTTGCTGGCAAACGCCACCATGATCCGCGCCAACCTGCCGGTGCAATCCCTGTTCTCAAAATACGGGATGGTGTCGGCGATGATCCCCCGCCCCAATTGTTCGCCGACCTGCACCAGCTTTTCCGTCGGCACGATAACGGCCCGTTCCAGCACATGCCAGATGCTCACGACCCCCACCTGACTCAGCACGAACATGACCGCAGCCATGTACAGCATATGGAGAGCGCTGACGTGCAGGAAATACTCGGCAACCGCCAACGCAATTTGCAGCAGCGGATAAACCTCCTCCATCAGAAGAACCACCCGGATCTTGATGCGGACAGGAGCGTCTTTATACAAATATTGAAGCACGATTATAGCTTTTTTCTTGAGTTCGGCACTTGAGGATATTTCATAACCCAAGAACAAAGTCAACGGAATAGAATATTTATAAATTTCTCCTATATATTGTT
>NZ_JBDNXE010000113.1:0-13383 GCF_047721585.1 Gluconacetobacter sp. | reverse complement strand
ACCCGCTGTCGCATACCTTTCAGGGTTGGGTGGCGCGGGCGGGGGGCCGGGCGGGCCTGCCGGTTTCGGACGATGGGGTGGTGGTCGCGGGCCAGGTCATGGCGCGCGGCGCGCGTGCCGCCGCCATGATGTGCCGTCCGGACAGGTCGTGAGGCGCGTTACGGACAGGGCGGGTGGGTGCCGTCGGGGCAGACGACATCGGTGCCGCGCGGCACGACGATGACGTTCTTGCCGTGGGGCGGGTGGTCGTCGCCCTCGCCGCTGGCGGAACTGCATGCGGCCAGCGGGAGAAGGAGCAGGCACAGGGCGGTGGCGAGGCGGAACGGGTGGCGTGGCAACGGAACGTCGGTCATGGAAGGTGCCTTGCGGGAGGAATGAGAGCGGCATCCATTCAATCGCGCGGTTTTCGTTCCGGTTGCCGGTCGGCGGTGATTTTTCCCGTGATGTTCGTCGGTTAGGCGCTCGGGTGGCCGTCCAGCCCCGGCATGCCGATGAAATTCGGCAAGGCCCGGACCCGGCCGAACCATCGCCGCAGGGCTGGATAGGGCGTGAGGTCGATGCCTCCTTCGGGAGCGAGCGCCAGATAGGGAAACAGGGCGCAATCGGCGATCGTGGGGCGGTTGAGCGCGAACCAGTCCTGCGCATGCAGATGGGATTCGAGGATTGGCAGGAGCCGGTTGGTCCAGCGCAGGGCGTCCGCCATGTCCAGCGGATAGCCGAATTTCCGGATCAGGCGGGCGGCGTTGGGGCCGTTGCGGATTTCGCCGGCGGCGACGGACAGCCATTCGGCGACCCTTGCCTGATCCGCCGGGGCCTCGGGCCACCAGCTTCGATCGCTGCTTTTGCCCGCGAGGTAGATGAGGATCGCCTGCGAATCCCGTAGCACGAGGCTGCCATCTTCCAGGACCGGGACTTCGTCGAACGGGTTGAGGGCGTGGAAGGCGGGCGCGTGATGGGCGCCGGCGGCGAGATCGACGGGCAGGAGATCCAGCGTCGTGCCGCTGAGCGCGGCGAAGAGGCGGACCTTGTAGCAATTCCCCGAAACGTCGAGATCGTAGAGACGCATGGGGGCGTACCCTTTTCCGTTTCTGCCGGTGGTCTGCTTGCGCCGATGGGGCGACCCGCTTACCGGTAACGGACGATCATTCGTGGGTGGGCGTGAGTCAAGGCGCGAATGAAAGCGGCTGTTCCCCTGCGCCGGATCGTTGTCGAGGATTGCGGGCTGTTTCGTGAACGGACTTGTGTGGGTGTGTCCCTGCGCGAACCGGCTGTGCGGGTGGGCGTGCGGCGGCAAAGCCTCTATACGCGCTTTGCAGGATATGTTCGCGATGCCGATGCTGCCGTCCTGTTTTGCCATTCTGCTCCATGGCCGGTACTTCGGACGTGAACGACCGCCGATAGCGGAGGGAAGATGAGTTCGTTGCCAGTTCTGGAAGGTCGGATCGTGCTGCCCCGGCGGATCATGCCGGGGCGCATCGTCTTTGACGGGCAGATCCGCGAGATCGCGCCATGCCCGGAGGCGCCGCGACACTACATCCTGCCGGGTTTCATCGATTGCCATGTTCATGGCGGCGATGGCGCGGATACGATGGATGGGGCGGCGGCGATCGGGCGGCTGTCGCGTTTTCATCTGGCGCATGGCACCACGACGATCCTGCCGACCACCATTACCCGGCCCTGGCCCGACGTGATGGACGCGCTGCGCGCGGTTGCCGAGGTGCGCAGGGCTGGGGTGCCGGACGGGCCTGACATTCATGGCGCGCATCTGGAAGGGCCGTTCGTCAGCCCGCACAAGCTGGGCGCGCAGCCGCCTTTTGCCGTGGCCCCGCATCCCGACCTCGTGCGGGAGGTGCTGGAGACCGGCATTGTGCGCGTGGTGACCCTGGCGCCGGAACTGGAGCATGCCGAGCGGGCCATGCGGACTTTCGCCGGCGCCGGGGTGCGGGTCAGCCTGGGCCACATGACGGCCGATTACGCGCAGACCGAGCAGGCGATCTGCACGATCTGCGCCGCCGGCGGGACGGTGGGGGCGACGCATCTGTTCAACGCCATGGCGCCGATCGAGGGACGCCGCCCCGGCCCCGCGACCGCGTTGATGTGCAGCGATGCGGCTTATGCCGAAATGATCCTGGATACGCATCATGTCCATCCCGCCACCTTTCGCATGGCGGCGCGCCTGATGGACGGGCGCCTGCTGCTGGTGACCGACGCGATGCGCGGTACCGGTCTGCCGGACGGGCCGAGCCAACTGGGCGGGCAGGAGGTGATGATTCGCGATGGGGTGGTGCGGCTGCCGGGCGGGTCGCTGGCGGGTAGCGTGCTGACCCTGGATGTGGCCCTGCGCAACGCCGTGGAGAGTGGCGGCGTGGCGCTGCCGCGTGCCGCCGATCTGGTCAGCGGCGCGCCGGCCCGTTATCTGGGCCTGCATGATCGGGGCGTTCTGGCTGTGGGACGCCGCGCCGATTTCGTCGTGATGGACGAACAGTTGCGGGTTCGGCAGGTGTGGGTTGCCGGGCGGCAGGTGTGCTGAGGGCCTGCTCTGGCGACGCGGGCCGGCTCCGGGACGCGGTCAGGGCGGGTCGCTGTCGGAGGGCTCGGCGACGCGGATGCCGCGCCGGGTCAGGGCTTCGCGCAGCAGGATTTCCATCTGCGCGTTGACGCTGCGCAGGTCGGCATCGGCGCTGCGCCGGATGGTCGCGAGCAGGGCCGGATCGAGGCGGAGCGCGAACGCCGCCTTGTCCGGCCCGCGCGGCCTTCCCCTGCGGCTTTCGCCGGTCACGAATACAGCGTGCCCGTGTTGACGACCGGTGTGACATCACGGTCGCCGACCAGCACGACCAGCAGATTGGAAATCATCGCCGCCTTGCGTTCGGCGTCCAGGACGCCGCCCAGGCGATCTTCGAGTTCGTTCAGGGCCTGTTCGACGATCGCCACGGCGCCGGACGTGATCGTCCGCCTTGCGGCGATGACGGCGCTCGCCGCCTGTTTGCGCAGCATGGTCGCGGCGATTTCGGGCGAGTAGGCCAGGTGCGACAGGCGCGCTTCCTGCACGATCAGGCCGGCCAGTTCCATCCGGTCGCGCAGGTCGGCGGCCAGGGTGGCGGTCAGCCGGTCTCCGCCGTCGCGCAGGGACAGCACGGCGCCTTCCTGGCGGAGCGGCCCGCCCACCTGCTGTTCGGCCAGGGCGTGGCGATATTCCTCTTCGTCATAGGGGTGGCGGCTGGCCAGGCTGCGCAGGGCGGTTTCGCCCTGGGCCGTGACATAGGCCTGATAATTCTCCACGTCGAAGACCGCGCGGGACGCCTGGGCCACGCGCCATGTCAGCACCATGCCGATCTCGACCGGATTGCCCGCCGCGTCATTGACCTTCAGGGGGCCGATTTCCTGCGTCACGAGCCGGCGGGTGACCCGCTTGCGCAGGGCGAACGGGTTGATCAGCCAGAAGCCGTCCTGGCTCAGGGTTCCTGAATATTTCCCCAGGAATGTCAGCACCGCCGACTCATTGGGTTGCAGGGTGATGAACGCACGCAGCAGGAGCAGGATCGCGCCGCCGCACAGGCCCGCGCCGATGATGTGGGCCGTGGCTGCGCTGTCCGAGGCGTCTGCCTGGATGGAGAGCAGGCTGATGGCGCCGGCCAGAGCCAGAAGCGGAATGGCGCCGATGCCGACGAAACCCGAAATTGCCCGTGCCCTGATTTCAGCCGTACCCATTCTTGCTGCTCCGTTTTTTCTTATTTTATATATTTATGATATCAAAAAATAAGCAACGAAAAAATATGCGAAGAGCGGGTTTTTTGCCGATTCAGACGGTGAGGGGCGGCGGGATGGCCCGGATGACCGGGGCCGGGCACGATCTCGGTCGTGGTGCCGCCGGCGCGGTCGCGGTGGCGCGCGTGATGCGCGCGGGCTGGGCGGGGGCTGTTGCATCCGGGCGCGGAACGAGGTTGGTTGGGCGGATCGCGGGCGATTCGCTCGCCTGTTCCCTCGTTTCGGAGTTTGCCTGACGTGTCGTCCCGCCTGAATCGTGCCCTTGGACCCTGGCAACTGATGTTCACCGGGCTGAGCGCCATGATCGGGTCGGGGTGGCTGTTCGGTGCCGAACGGGCGGCTTCCACCGCCGGGCCGGCCGCTATTCTGGCCTGGCTGCTGGGGGCGTTCATCGCCTTGGTCATCGCCGCGATGGCCACCGAGCTGGGCGGCATGTTTCCGGTGGCGGGCGGCATGGTCCGCTATGCCAACCTGACCCATGGGCCGCTGGTCGGCTTCATGGCCGCCGGGGCGAACTGGCTTTCGATCGTCAGCGTCGTGCCGGTCGAGGCCGAGGCTTCGGTGCAGTATATGAGTTCCTGGCCGTTTCCCTGGGCGCGGGGCATGTATCATGACGGGGTGCTGTCGCCGAGCGGGCTGGCTGCCGCCGCCGTGCTGGTGGTGGTCTATTTCCTGCTCAATTTCTGGGGCGTGCGGTTCTTTGCCCGGTTCAATTCCGCCATTACGGTCTTCAAGCTGATCGTGCCGGCGACGACGGCGGTGCTGCTGATGGCCAGCAGCTTCCATGCCGGCAACCTGACCGGCGCGGAGACGGGGGGCTTCATGCCCTATGGCCTGTCGGGCGTGCTGACGGCGGTGGCGACCTCGGGCATCGTCTTTGCGTTCAACGGGTTTCAGAGCCCGCTGAATCTGGCGGGCGAGGCGCGGAATCCGGGACGGAGCATTCCGTTTGCCGTGATCGGGTCGGTGGCGACGGCGACCGTGATCTATCTGCTGCTGCAATGCGCCTATCTGGGCGCGGTGCGGCCGGGTGCGGGGGGATGGGCGGGATTGTCCTTTTCCTCGCCGTTCGCGCAACTGGCGATCGCCTTCAACCTGAACTGGGTGGCGATGCTGCTGTATTTCGATGCGTTTCTTGCACCCAGCGGGGCGGGGGCGACGCATCTGGCCTCCAGCACGCGGATGACGCTGGGCATGCAGCGCAACGGCACGCTGCCCGACCTGCTGGGGGCGATCCATCCGGAATATGGCGTGCCGCGCCCGGCGCTGTGGTTCAATCTCGGTGCCGCCTATATCTTTCTGTTCTGCTTTCGCGGCTGGGGTATTCTTGCGGCGGTGATTTCGGTCTGTACCGTGATTTCGTATCTGATGCTGCCGATCTCGGCGCTGGCGCTGCGGCACACGCTGGCGGATCGTCCGCGCCCGGTGCGGGTGCCGGTGATGCGCTTGACCGGGGCGCTGGCCTTCATGTTCTCGTCGCTGCTGCTGTATTGGGCGCGCTGGCCGCTGAGCGGCTACATCATCCTGCTGATGCTGCTGCTTCTGCCGCTTTATCTGTGGTGTCGCCGGCAGGATAGCTGGGCGCAGCATCGCGCGGCCGCCCGGCATGCCGTCTGGTTCATGGTCTATCTGCCGACGATCGCGGCCCTGTCCTATGCCGGGAGCCCGCAATTCGGTGGGCATGGCTGGATTCCCTATGGGTGGGACCTGATCGTGGTGGCAGTCGTTTCGCTGTTGTTCTGCATGTGGGGGGTGCGCAGCGCCGTGGCCGCGCCGGACCTGTCGCTGATGGACGAAGAGGATGATGGATTGCCGGATATCGGGCACTGAGCCTGTCGCCGCCGTGCGGTGGCGGCTGTGATCCAGTCTGTCGAGCGGGCGGCCGCTATCCTGGAAATCATCGCCCAGGAAGGCGGGCGGGCGCATCTGCGCACGATCCACGAGCAGATGGGCATCGGCAAGACGACCGCCCACAATATTCTGAAAACGCTTGATCGCCTGGGCTATGTGCAGCGTGTGCCGGGGGATATGCGCTATCATCTGGGGAGCCGGATTCTGAATATCGCGCGTATGGCGGGGAATGATGCCATGTTGCGCGATCGGCTGCGGCCGGTGCTGGAGGCGATTGCGCGGGCCTGCGAGGCGACGGTGCTGCTGGCGGTGCCGAGCGGGGATGAAGTGGCGTATCTCGACATGATCGAAACGCCGGCCTGGCGCCTGGATGGTGCCGGATTCGGGCAGCGTGACAGGCTGGAAGGATCGGCGCTGGGACTGGTGTTTCTTGCGTTTTTTCCGGGGGTCGAAAAGAGGATGGCCCTGTCGCAGGGCCGGACCCTGAGTGCGGCGTTTCTCTCGCAGATCGAACAGGTGCGGGCCAGGGGATATGCGCTCGACCTTGAAGCCGCCCGCGCCGGATGGAACTGTCTGGCCGTGCCGTGGCGGGATAACGGCCTGGTACAGGCGGGCATCAGCATTACCGGGCCGGCTGACAGGTTGCCCCGGCGGCGGCTGATCGAATTGAGCTGGACGATGATGACGCTGGCCGCCTGACGGTTTGGGCGGGCCGGAGAGCCTGAGCGAACATGCGCGCTGGCGGCGGTGCGGAAGTTCAACAATATTGAATAAATTCGGAATTGTGGGGTCGGGTTATTCCATGGGCGCTGGTCTCGATTAGAGTGGGGACACGCTTTCCTGACAGCATCAGAGGTCGGTTTTCATGCAGCTTTCATCTGCTACCCATATGCTCGCCGCAGCCCGTGCGGAGGCGGAGCGGTTGGGTGTCGTCGTGTGCGTGTCCATCGTGGATGCGGCGGGGTGCCCGGTTGTCTTCCTGCGCATGGATGGCGTTGCGCTGGGCTGTATCGATGTCTGCCACAAGAAGGCCAGGACCGCCGCGCTGTTTCATATGGATAGCGCGGCGTTTGGCCAGGTTGCGTGCCCTGGCGGCGGGGCCTACTCGCTGGAACAGACCAATGGCGGCATGACCAGCTTTGGCGGCGGGCTGGTCATCCGGGACGCGGGCGGGGTGGTGATCGGGGGGATTGGCGTCTCTGGCGCCAGGACCGAAGACGATATCGCCATCGGCCGCGTGGCCGTGGCTGCCCTTTCGTAAATGAGCGTAGAATCCGGGATTGATCCGATGGCGACAGAAATGATTCCGGATGGGCACGGTATTGCCCGCATCCCGCCGCCGCATGGAACGGCCCTGGCATTCCTGACGCTGACATTCGGCACATTCGTCGTGGGCACCGGCGAGTTTGCGATCATGGGGATGCTGCCCGAGTTCGCCGCCTCGCTTCATGTGTCGGAAGCCCAGGCCGGCTATGCCATTACGGCCTATGCGCTGGGGGTGGTGGTGGGGGCGCCGCTCTTTACCATTCTCGGCGCGCGGCTTTCCCGCCGGGAGCTTCTGCTGGTGCTGTTCGGCTTTTTCTGTGGCGGGAATGTTCTCGGCGTCATGATGCCGACGCCGGGGCTGGTCGATATGGCCCGCTTCATCACCGGCCTGCCGCATGGTGCGCTGTTCGGGATTTCGGCGCTGATCGGGGCCTCGATGGTCGATCGCGCGCGGCGGGGCTGGGCGGTTGGCCGGGTGCTGTCGGGGATTGCGATCGCCACGCTGATCGGCGCGCCGTTTTCGACCTTCGCCGCCGATCATCTCGGCTGGCGGATCGCCTATGTCGTGATCGGGCTGGCCGGCGCCGTGACCCTGCTGGGTGTGTGGCGGTATATTCCGGCCGATCAACCCGATCGTGCTGTGACGCCGCTGGGGGAATTGCAGGGGCTGGCCAATGCGCAGGTGCTGCTGACCCTGCTGACGGCGGCCATCGGTTTTGGCGGCATGTTCACGCTCTACACCTTCCTGACCAGCATTCTGAACAATGTGACCCATGTGCCGGAATGGATGGTCATGACCTATATGGTGCTGTGGGGGGCTGGTATGCTGGCGGGGGCGAATGTCGGCGCCTGGATTGTCGATCGCAACCTGGATGCGGCCGTGCTGGTCGCGCTGGTGGGCAGTATCGGGACCATGCTGGTTCTGCCCTATGTCCTGCATAGTCGCATCGGGCTGATGGCGGATGTTTTCCTTGTGCCGACCTTCTTCAATGCGCTGGGGCCGGCGTTGCAGACGAGATTGATGGATTTTGCCGGTACCGCGCAGACCCTGGCGGCGTCGCTGAACCATTCCGCGTTCAATATCGCCAATGCGTTGGGGGCCGTATTGGGCAGCGTTCTGCTGGCGCACCAGTTTGGCTATGGCGCGCTTGGCATGGGCGGGGCGCTGCTGTCCGTCGGTGGATTGCTGGTCTATCTCGTGGCGCTGTTTGCCCTGAAAGGGCGGAACGCCCAGTCCGCCTGAGAGCCTGACCGCAAATGCGGGCTGGTGAGCGAGAGCGGCCCGTCAGGGCCGCGCCCGGCGTGTGTTTCCGAGCATCGGAGCGGAGCGGCCTTGATGGCCGTGAGCACCGCAGCGCAGGAAACGCGCGGAGGGCACGCCACCAGCGCGCATTTTCGGTCAGGCTCTGAGAGGCTGGTTGCCGCCTGTCATCCCTCGGCGGCGGCCATTTCCGCCAGTCTGGCGACCGTATTCATGTTGCGTGCGGTCCCGGCCTTTTCGCTGGGGAGGCGCAGGCGGGTTTTCGCCATGCCGTTGGGGTAGAAGACGAACAGGGCGCGGTGTCCCGGGCGGACCTGTTCGTCCTGCGCGCCGGTGGCGCCTTCCATCGGGTCGGCCGGCAGGGGGGTGTCCACGAACAGGGCCATGACGCGGTTGCCCGGCTGGTCGGGGAACGGGTTTTGGGCCACGATCGCCGCGATCTCGGATGCTGTGCGGACGATGACGCCGACGCGCTTGCCGCAATGCGCATGGAGCCGGTCTTCGAGCGCCGTGCGGACCTGATCTTCGGTTCCGTCGCTGTGGAAGACGACGTTGCCGCTGGCGATGTAGGTTTGCACGCGCGAGAACCCGGCGGCCGCGCAGAGTGCGGCCAGACTGGTCATCGGCAGTTTGCCGGTGCCGCCGACATTGACCGCGCGCAGCAGGGCGACATAGGCCGTCATGCGATTTCTCCTTTCAGGACCGGGCGACCCGGTGCAGCCATGCGGCGGCGGCGAGTGCGCCGGTCAGCAGCAGCAGCGTGAAACCGGCGACCCCGTTCCACCCCAGGCCCGTCCACCACCAGCCGCCGACCGAGCCGGCGATGCTGGAGCCGAGATAATAGGCCAGCAGGTAGAGGGACGTTGCATGCCCCCGGTCGCTGCGCGCCCGGTGCCCGACCCAGCCGCTGGCCACCGCGTGGGCGGTGAAGAAGCCGATCGTCAGGAATACGATGCCGAGGAAGATGCAGGGCAGGGCATGTGGCAGGGTCAGCATGATCCCGGTTCCCATGATCAGGATGCCGGCGGTGAGCACGCTTCCGCGCCCCATGCGGTCGGACAGCGCGCCCGCGACCGACGAGGACACGATGCCGAACACATAGACCGAAAAGAGCAGGCCCAGCCGGGTCTGGTCCAGATTGTAGGGCGGGGCCATCAGCCGGTAGCCGGCATAGTTGAAGAGGGTGACGAAACTGCCCATGACCGTGAAGCCGATGGCGTAGAGCGCGGGTAGCGCCGGGTCGCGCAGGTGGCGCGCCCAGGAGGCGAGGTGATGGCGCGCGCTCAGCCCCGGCCGGCGGACGAAATTGCGCGAGGGGGGCAGCAACGCCAGGAAGCCGAGGGCGGCGAGAAGGCCGGCGGCGCCGATGATGGTCATGGCCGCGCGCCAGGAGAACGCATCGGTCAGGATGCCCGTGCCGACACGGCCGATCATGCCGCCGAACGCGGTGCCGGCGACGTACAGGCCCATCGCCAGGCCCAGCTCGCGCGGGTGGATCTCCTCGGCCAGGTAGGTCATCGCCACGGCGGGTACGCCGCCCAGCACGAAGCCCTCGGCCATGCGGGCGGCCAGCAGGGCCGGCCAGACCGGTGCCCAGGCGGCGGCGATGTTCAGCACGGCCGACAGCATCATGGACAGGGCCATGATGTCGCGCCGGCCGAGGCGTTCGGACAGGGCGGCGGCGAGCAGGATGGCGACGGCGAGGGCGCTGGTGGACAGGGAGAGCGACAGCGAACTGCTGGCCGCGCCGATGCCGAACTGGTGGGAGAAGACCGGTAGCAGCGGCTGCACGCAGTAGAGCAGCGAGAAGGTCGCGAAGCCCGCCAGGAACAGGGCCAGCCCGGCGCGGCGATAGGCCGGGCTGGCGCGGGTGATGAACAGGCCGGCATCCGCCGGAGCAAGGGGCATGGGGGCGTCCGATCGAGAGTTCAGAACTGGTCGTCGGAGGCTGTTTGAAAAATGCCGGTGCTGGCAAGCCCTGTGGGCGTTTTTCCGCGCCGTGGGCTGGAGGCGGGCGAGGGTTTTACGGCGCGGGGTTGCCGGTGCGGGCCGCGTCTTTTCCCGTGCGGGGCGCTGTCGGGGCGGCGCCGTCTTTGCTGTGTCATCGCGGCTGGCGGGGGAGTCAATTTCGTGCGAGCCGCGCGATTGCAAGGGCTTCGGTCAACCGATCACGGTCATTCGGCTGACATCGACCAGACCGTGATCGGTGATCTTCAGGTGCGGCACCACCGGCAGGGGCAGGAAGGCCAGTTGCAGGAATGGTTCTTCCAGCGTCACGCCCATCTCGCGCGTTGCGGCGCGCAGGATGTCCAGTTGCGCCCGCACGGTCTCGAACGGTGCGTCGCTCATCAGGCCGGCGATCGGCAGGTTGAGTTCGGCGCGGACCGCGCCGCCCTCGACGATGACGAAGCCGCCGCCGGTTTCGGCCAGCCGGTTGACCGCCGCCGCCATGTCTGCGTCGTCCATGCCGACGACGCAGATATTATGCGCGTCGTGGCCGACCGATGAGGCCAGGGCGCCGCTGCGCAGGCCGAAACCCTGCACGAAGCCGCGGCCGATATTGCCGTTCAGCCCGTGTCGCGCCACGACCGCGACCTTGGCGATGTCGCGCCCGATGTCGGGCAGGACGCCGCCCTCGGTCTCGGGCAGGTCTTCGGTCAGGAAGGTGGTGATGATCTGGCCGGGGACGATGCCCATGACCGGACGACCGGTGCCGCTGCCGGGGACCGTGAAATCTTCCGCCGTGACCGGCCGGTTGAGGATGATGCTGTCGCGGCCGGGGGCCGGGATCGGCTGGCGCTCGGCCAGTGCCGGCCCGATGGGGCGGCCGCCGGCCAGCACATCGGAGACCGTGCAGCGTTCCAGATCGTCCAGGAAGACGATGTCGGCGCGTTTGCCGGGTGCCAGCATGCCGCGATCGGTCAGCCCGAAGGCGCGGGCCGCCGTGAGGCTGGCGGCGCGATAGGCGGCCAGTGGTGGCACGCCGCGTGCGATGGCGCTGCGGATCAGGAAGTCGATATGGCCTTCATGCGCGATTTCCAGCGGGTTGCGGTCGTCGGTGCAGAAAGCCAGGAAGGGGGAGGTTTCGACCGTCAGCAGCGGCGCGAGCGCCGCAAGGTCCTTGCAGACCGATCCTTCGCGGATCAGGACCGTCATGCCCTTGCGGATCTTCTCCAGCGCCTCGTCGGCGCGGGTGGCCTCGTGGTCGGTGGAGATGCCGCCCGACAGGTAGCCGTTCAGCTTCCTGCCGCCCATCAGCGGGGCGTGGCCGTCGATATGGCGGCCCGCGAAGGCGGCCAGCTTGTCCATGCAGTCGGGGGCGCCGGACAGCACGCCGGGCATGTTCATGAATTCCGCCAGGCCGATGACCTTGGGGTGGTTCATCAGCGGGGTCAGGTCGTCCGCCATCAGGACGGCGCCGGACGTCTCGACTGGCGAGGATGGCACGCAGCTCGACAGATTGACCCGCAGGTCCATGACCATGCGGGTCGCGGCGTCGAGGAAATAGCGCAGGGCCGGGACGCCCAGCACATTCGCCATTTCATGCGGGTCGCAGATGGCGGTGGTGACGCCGTGGGGCAGCACGCAGCGCTCGAATTCGAACGGCGTGACCAGAGACGATTCGACATGCAGATGGGTGTCGATGAAGCCGGGAACGACGATGCGGCCGCGTCCGTCGATGACGTTGGGGCCGTCGTACCGGTCCAGCGTGCCGACGATGGTGTCGCCGCAGATTGCGATATCGGTCTCGATCAGCGCGCCGGTCACCAGATCGAACAGCCGGACATCACGGATGACCAGATCCGGTGCTTCCGCGCCGCTGCCCTGGCGAATGCGGCGGGCGATCAGGTCGGGAGAGATGCTTGCCATGTCGTTCTTAAGCACGGACAGGCGGTGGCGTCCATTATATCCGTGTGGCGTCCTGGCCGGCGAGCGGCGTTCCACGCGCATGCGCGGGGCGCGGGGCGGTGATGTCGGGCATGGCCCAGAGGGCGGCGCCGCCGATCAGGGCCATGACGATGACATACAGGGCCGGCCCGGTGGCATTGTGCCCGACCAGCGCCGAGACGCAGGCCGGCGTCAGCCCGCCGAAGACCGCGTAGGACAGGTTGTATGAGAAGGACAGGCCGGAGAAGCGGGTCGCCGGGGGGAAGGCCCGCACCATCGCGATCGGCACCAGGCTGACATAGCCGGCGCCGATGCCGGCCAGGGCGGCGAGCGCCATGAACCATGCGGGATGGGCGGGGGCCACCGCGTACAGCCCCCAGGCGCCGGCGATGAGCAATGCGATGACCGGTGGGATGGTGCCGCGCAGGCCCCAGCGGTCGGTCGCGGCCCCGATCGCCACGGAGGCGAGGGTGATGCTCAGTGTGGCGATCAGGCTGGCGCGCATGGTGCTGGCGGGGGAAAAGCCATGCAGGCTTTGCAGCAGAGCCGGCATCATCAGCAGCAGGACGATGATCGCGGCGGTGAGCGTCCAGGTGCCGATCACCGAGAGGACGATTGCGCGGCGGCTGGCGCGCAGCACCGTGAGTAGCGGGGCCTGCCGTGCCAGCGCATCGTTGGCCTGCATTTCGGCGAAGACCGGGGTTTCGTGCAGCCAGCGGCGCAGGCGCATGGCGATCAGCCCGAACAGGCCACCCAGGAGAAACGGCAGCCGCCATCCCCAATCGGTGATCGCGGTGGGCGACAGAGCCGCATTCAGGCCCAGCGCGACCAGTGAGCCGATCAGCATGCCCGCCGTCAGGCCGCCGGTGAGCAGGCCGCAGGCCAGGCCGGTATGCCGGGGGCTGGCATGTTCGACGACGAAGACCCAGCCGCCAGGGGCCTCGCCGCCCATGGCGGCCCCCTGGGCCATGCGCAGCACCAGCAGCACCAGCGGCGCGCCCACCCCCAGCGTGTCGAAACCGGGGAGCAGGCCGATCAGCAGGGTGGGGGCCGCCATCAAGAGCACGCTGAAGGCGAACATCTTCTTGCGCCCGTGCAGGTCGCCGAAATGCGCCATGATCACGCCGCCGAGCGGCCGCGCCAGATAGCCGGCGCCGAACAGGCCGAAGGTCTCGGTCTGGCGCAGCCAGTCGGGCTGGCTGGCGGGGAAGAAATGCTGGGCGATGACTTTCGCGAAATACGCGAAGATCACGAAATCATAGAATTCCAGTGCGCCGCCCAGCGCGGCAAGCATCAGCGTGCGCAGGTCTTTCCATGTCAGGCTGGGGGTACGGGACGGGGTTGGGGAC